>NZ_RAWN01000257.1:0-11560 GCF_003668895.1 Corallococcus sp. AB045 | reverse complement strand
GCGCCGCTGACCCGCTCGAGTCACCCCTCCAGCCCAGTCCCTGAACAGCTCACTTCTCGCGGCGCCCGCCGAGCACGGTCCGCGTCTGGCATCAAGCCTCCCGGCACGTCATTGGCCGGACGGTTACACCGTCCGGCCAACGACGTGCCGTGAGGGATTGCCGGGGTAACGGCGCGCGGCGGACGCTTCGGGGCATGGCGAAGCAGGTGGAGAAGCAGGAGTGGGCGCGCGTCGAGGAAGCGTTCGAGGCGAGCGGGCAGACGCAACGGGATTTCGCTTTGGCACACGGATTGCGGCTGAGCACGTTGCAGGAGTGCGCCGACAAGATTCCTGGCAACAGCTTTCCCGGCTTCAACGTGTTCATCAATGGCAAACACCACGACGCCTTGGCGCTGCCTCGTCGAACGTTGTGGGAAGTCACGACGGACGACTTCGAGAAGCACTCGCCCCGATCCCGAAAGTTCTTCGTCTCCATGAAGCTGCCCGAACTGCAACGCGAGGCGAGGCGAGGCGAAGCTCGCCAGAGAGTGTGGCTACGACTTCGTCATTGGAGTGCGCAGCGAAGCGCACCTGACCGCATTGAAGCTCGCGGACCCATCCCTCCACGTTGTCATCATAGATTGGGGCTGAATGCCTTCCGGCCCCATTGAGATTGCAGTGATTGTCTACGCACCGGCATCACAGGGCAACGACGACCGCGCACTCACCATCGTCCACGGACTGGAGCGAGCACTTCCCGGGCTGCACCTGAAATGGAGGCTTTCAGCTCCATCTACGTTGCGAACGCGCTGGGAGCCATCGCAGACGGTGCGCGGGCACTCTGGGGTCATGCCACGCGAGCGCTCGGATTCCCGGCCCCTTCGCGCGACGCGGAGTGGCTCTCGCGGGCACGGCGCACTCCGGCGGATGGATGGCTCCTGCAACTCACGGACGCGCCCCTAGATCTCGACAAACCAGACCACCTGGCGGCGCTCCTGCGAGCCTACGAGCGCTTCCCGGAGATCGGCGGACGCTGAGCACACCCCTGCTCCGCCGCACGGCCCTTCACATCCCCCGGGCGCGTCCGCCGGCCTCGCGATCCAGGCTGGAAGCCCCGTGAAACCTCACGGCGTCGGCTCCCAGGAAAAAAAACACAGCAGGCAATTACGGCAACAGACGCATCCCATCTCCCACCGAATGTTTCTCACAACCCAAGCATTTCCTAGAAAGCCTATCTGCCGACGAGAACTTCCAGATTCCCTCCACGCTGGATCCGCACGCATTAAATACTTTTGTCTCAATGAAACAACACGCTGAGTTATATTGCACGGTCTCCAGGACAAACCACCGTGCCCGACCTGCGACACGCGTTCGAGTGCAGCACCACGATCAGTCATGAAGATCCGCTGGTCCGGGATCACCGGGTCCACGGAGTCCGCATCCTGCCAGGAGTCGTCTTCCTGGACCTGGTGCTCCGAGCCCTGAAGGCCCGCGGCTTCGACCTCCCAGCGGTCGAGCTTCGCAACGTCCTGTTCAGCGAGCCCATCGCCACCACGGAGCAGTTCGACCGGCGCGTGCGCCTGCGCTTCGAACCCCAGGACGCGGACGCCCGGCACTGGCGGGTGGTCGCGGAGAGCAGCCCCCTCCCCGCTGGAGGCGGGAGCGCGGCGGGCGCCGTCGAGAACTTCCGCTGCGAGGTCCACGTCACCCAAGAGCCCTTCGAGGGCCGGCTCGACGTGGAGGCCTTGATGAAGCAGGCCACGCGCACCTCGGACGTGGACGACGCCTACGTGTACGCGCGCGGCGCGGCCATCGAGCACCTGGAGTTCATGAAGGGCCAGGGACGGCTCTACTTCCATGACGGCGGCGTGCTGGCGGCGCTCCATTTGAGCCCGCCCGCCCGTGAGCACCTGGACGACTTCCTCATCCACCCCGTCCTCCTGGACAGCTCCACGCTCCTGCCGTTCCTCTTCATGCAACAGCGGCCGGAGCTGGCCCTCCAGCCCTTCATCCCCATCCACATCGAGTCGTTCCGCGCCGTGCGCGCCCTGGGCGAACGCGTGTTCGTCCACGTGCGCGAGGCCAGCACCGGACTGGTGGCCGACGACCTCTTCCACAGCGTCATCGACTTCTACTCACCGGACGGGCACCGGCTCGCGTCCCTTCGCAAGCTGTCCACCAAGCGCATCCGCTCCGAAGCCCTCATCTCCCGCCTGCAGCGCCCCAATGGCGATGCGCGGGCCTCCGAGCCTCACGCCGCCCCGGTGGTGGCCCCCACGGCCCCCACGACCGGGACGAGCCCCTCTTCCATCCTGGACTACCTGCGCGGCCTGCTCGCCTCCGAGCTGTCGGTGGAGCCCGGGGCGCTCGACGACGCGGAGAACTTCTACTCCCAGGGACTGGACTCCACCCACCTGCTGCGGGTCGTGCGGCGGCTGGAGCAGGACCTCGACTGCAAGCTCTACCCGACGCTCCTCTTCGAGCACAGCACCCTGCGCGAGCTGGCGGCCTACCTCGAACGGAACCATGCCCAGGGCGTGGCGGGGCTCGCCCTCCGGCAGGCCCCTCCCCCCAGCGCCGGGGCGCCCGCGCCCGCGCGGCAGGACGTCCCCGCGCCCGCGGCGCCTTCGCCGCTCCCTCGCCTGGACGAGCCCATCGCCATCATCGGGATCGCGGGGCGCTATCCGCGGTCGGGGGACCTGGACGCGTTCTGGGAGAACCTCCAGGCCGGGCAGGACTGCATCACCGAGGTCCCCAAGGAGCGCTGGGATCACGACCGCTGGTTCGATCCCACCGGCAGCCGCCCGGGCACCACCCAGGGCAAGTGGGGCGGCTTCCTCCAGGGCCTTGATCAGTTCGACGCGCGCCTGTTCAACCTGTCGCCGCGCGAGGCCGAGCTCATGGACCCCCAGGAGCGGCTGTTCCTGGAGACGGCCTGGCAGGCGCTGGAGGACTCGGGCCAGCCGGGCCGGGCCCTCCGGGGCCGGCGCGTGGGCGTGTTCGTCGGCGTGATGTGGGGGCAGTACGCGCTGCTGGGCGTGGAGGAGACCCTCCAGGGACACCCCGTCGCGCCCTCCTCGTTCGCCGCGTCCATCGCGAACCGCATCTCCTACTTCTTCGACTTCCGCGGCCCCAGCCTGGCCCTGGACACGATGTGCTCGTCGTCGCTGACCGCGCTGCACCTGGCCCGCGAGAGCCTGCTGCGCGGCGAGTGCGAGCAGGCGCTGGTCGGCGGCGTCAACCTCATGCTGCACCCGAGCAAGTACGTGTTCCTGAGCGAGCACCGCATGCTCTCCAGTGACGGCCGGTGCCGCGCGTTCGGAGAGGGCGGCAGCGGCTACGTCCCGGGCGAAGGCGTGGGCGCGGTCCTGCTCAAGCCCCTGTCGCGCGCGGAGGCCGACGGGGACTTCATCCACGGCGTCATCCGCACGACCGCGGTCAACCACGGCGGACGCGCCAACGGCTACACCGTCCCGGATCCCGACGTCCACGCCACGCTCATCTCCGAGGCGTTGGAGCGCTCGGGCGTCGAGCCCGACACGATCGGCTACATCGAAGCGCACGGCACGGGCACGAGCCTGGGAGACCCCATCGAGATCTCCGGCCTGGGCAAGGCCTTCCGGGGCAGGACCGCGCCGGGGTGGAGCTGCGCCATCGGGTCCGTGAAGTCGAACGTCGGGCACCTGGAGGCCGCCGCGGGCGTCGCCGGCATCACCAAGGTGCTGCTCCAGCTGCGCCATCGCAAGCTCGTCCCGTCCCTGCACTCGCGGCGGCTCAACCCCTTCATCGACTTCGCGGCCACGCCCTTCCGCGTCCAGCAGGAGCTGCGCGACTGGCCGGAGCCCACGACCCGCGCGGGACAGCGCGCCCCCAGGCGCGCGGGGTTGAGCTCCTTTGGCGCGGGCGGTGCCAATGCCCACGTCATCATCGAAGAGTACGTGGCGCCCCGGACCGCGCTCCCGGCGGCTGAACGGCCCGGCCTGGTCGTCCTGTCCGCGCTCAAGGAGGACCGGCTCCGCCCCTACGCCGAGCGGCTCCTGCGCTTCATTGAACGGCAGGCCGCCTCCGGGAGCACGGCGCCCCGGGCCAGCCTGAGCCAGATCGCCTACTCGTCGCAGATCCGCGGCGAGCCCATGGCGGCGCGGCTGGCGTTCGTCGCTTCGAGCCTGGAGGCGCTGCGCGGGCAGTTGCGGCGCTACCTGGAGGGGTCATCCCTTCCGGAGGACTGCTTCCAGGGAACGGGCCGCGCCGGACAGACCACCCACGCCCTGTCCGCGCGAGGGACGGAGGCCCCGGCGCTGCGCGAGCTCGCGGCGCGCTGGGTGGACGGACAGGACGTGGACTGGTCCACGCTGTATCCCGAGGGTCCCCCCCGCCGTCACCCGCTGCCCACCTACCCCTTCGCCTGGCGCTCGTACTGGCTGCCCCGGACGGAGGCGGCGTCTGGGAGCCCCTCCGGTGGAGTCCCTTCGCGGCTGCACCCGGTGCTGGGACGCAACATCTCCACGTTCTCGTGCGTGCGCTTCGCCACGACGTTCTCCGCGACGGAGCCCCTGCTCGCCGACCACCGCGTCCGCGGCCAGCCGGTGCTCCCGGGAGTGGTGTGCCTGGAGATGGCCCTCGCCGCGGCGAGGCTGGCGGGAGCGGAGACCGTCCACGCCCTTCGCGACATCACCTGGGCGAGCCCCGGGGTGCCGTCGCCAGACAGCGGGACCCTCGACGTGTCCCTCGAGCTCCAGGCCGAGGGCGAGCACCTGGGCTTCCGCCTCGTCGGAGCGAACGGGCTGCTCCATGCCCAGGGCCGGCTGTCGCGGGGAGAGCAACCGCGCCACGCGGAGCCACTCCAGGCCCCCGGTGACCTCCAGGCGCGCTGTCCGCACCTGCTGTCCGCGGAGGACGCCTACCGCCTCCTCGCCGCGCGGGGGCTCGAGTATGGCGAATCCCTGCGCCCCATCCGCGCGCTCCACGTGGGACGGGATGAGGCGATCGCCGCGCTGCGCCTGCCCGGGCCGCACCCCGCGCCCGCGGACGTCACCCTCCCCCCTGGCCTGCTGGACGGCGCCCTGCAAGCCGTCATCGGGCTCCTCGCGCGGGAGCCCGAAGGCGGCGCCGCGGCCCCGGAGCGGACCTGGCTTCCGTTCTCCCTCGCGGCCGTGCACCTGCACCATCCCCTGCCGCCGGAGTGCTTCGTCCACGTCGCCCGCAAGGCGCGGCGCAAGGACGTGGAGACCTTCGACCTCCGCCTGCTCGACGCGGCGGGGACGCTGCTCGTGCGGCTGGAGGACTTCGCGATCCGGGAGGTTCGCGGACCGGCTCGTGAGACCACCCGCGTCCTGGGCGAAGCCTGGGTCCCCGAGCCGGTGGAGCGCACGTCGTCCGGCCCGGACGGGGCCCTGCTGATCTTCGACCGGGACACGCTCCTGCGCGATGCGCTTCGCGGCGGGACCCAACGGCCCGTGATCCTCGTGCGGCCGGGGACGGGCTTCCGCTCGCTCGGCGACGGCGTCTTCGAGATGGCGCCCGCCAGCACCGCAGACGCCGCACGGCTGCTTCAGGCCCTGCGGCAGGAGGGCCGCGTCCCCTCGGCCGCGATCCATGCATGGACGACGGGGCAGCACGGCCCTGGCGCGGAGCAGCCGTCCCTGGAGCAGGTGCTGGAGCTGGGGCTCCACTCGCTGATCAGCTTCACCCAGGCGTGGCTCCAGACCCGGCCGGTGCCCCCGCTTCAGTTGCTGTGCGTGGAGGCCGGCGACGAGACCTCATCACCGCACGCCGCGCTGTCGGGGTTCTGCAAGACGATCAACCGCGAGCACGGCGCCCTGCGCTACCGCGCGGTGCGGCTCGGGGATGGAGTCGCGCGCCCGGCCGCGGAGCCGTTGCTCCAGGAGCTCTCCCGCTCCGGGGCTCCGGATGATCTGGTCCGCCTGGACGCGGCGGGCCGCGCTCGCCTCCGCCTGCGTCGGCTCTCGCTGCCCGAACCAGACGCCACGCCCCTGCTGAGGCACCGCGGCGTCTACCTCATCACCGGCGGCCGTGGCGGCCTGGGACTCCTCTTCGCGCGGTTCCTGGCCCAGCGCTTCCAGGCGCGGCTCGTGCTGGCCGGACGCGCGCCGGAGGACGCGGCCATGCGCGAGCAGCTCCAGGCGCTCGCGGCCCATGGCGCGGAGGCCGTGTACCTGCGGGCGGACGTGGCCCGTGGGGAGGACGTGGAAGCGCTCGTGACCGAAGCCGTGCGCCGCTTCGGCGCGCTCCACGGCGTCATCCACTCCGCCGGTGTGCTGCGCGATGGCATGGTCGCGCAGAAGCGCCCGGAGGACGTGACGGAGGTCCTCCGCCCCAAGGTCGACGGCGCCCTCCACCTCGATCACGCCACGCGGCGGTTGCCGCTCGACTTCTTCGTCCTGTTCTCCTCGCTTGCGGGCGTCATCGGCAACGTGGGGCAGTGCGACTACGCGTTCGCCAACCGCTGGCTCGACCAGCTCGCGCGCAGGCGCGCGGCCCAGGTCGCCCAGGGCCAGCGCCACGGACGCTCGCTCTCCATCGCCTGGCCGCTGTGGCGCGAGGGCGGGATGCGCGTGGACGCGCACGTCGAACAGCACCTGCTGCGGACGCTCGGCATGAAGCCGTTGAGCACGCAGGCGGGGCTGGACTTCTTCGTGCGGGCGCTGAACGCCACCGAGCCCGTGATGGCCGTCGTGGAAGGCGACGTCGCGGAGATCGACAAGGCCTTCGCGGTGGTCCAGGTCCCCGAGCCCGCTCCCGCTCCGCCGCCCTCCAGCTCCGCGCCCGCTGACATGGACGCGGTCCTCTCGACGATCGCGGAGGTGCTCCGCGTGGACCGGGCGGACGTGGATCCGGATGCGAGCCTGGAGGATCACGGCTTCGATCCCACCACGCTCGCGATGCTGAGCACCCGGCTGGGTGAGCGCATGGGCCAGACGCTGGGCTCGCGCCGGCTGGCGGAACACGTCTCCGTGCGCGCCCTCTGCCAGACGCTCGCCACGGTGGCGCGGCCCTGCCCGCCCGCGCCTCCGCCCGTGCCCGCCGCGCCTCCGCCCTCGGAGCCTGAGCTCCGCCCCGTGGCCCGGGACGGACACCTGCGCGAACGGGTGCAGGCCCGGATCGTGGAGACCGCGGCGTCGATCCTCAAGATGGACGCGGCGGACGTGGATCCGGACACGGACCTGCGCGACTTCGGCTTCGACTCCATCTCCATGACCCAGCTCGCCAACCGGCTGCGCGAGCAGCTGGGCGTGGACCTCACGGCCGCGATGCTCTTCGAGCACGACCGGCTGGGCGCGCTCGCCGGACATCTGCTCGCCACGCAGCGCGAGGCCTTGAGTTCGCTGTTTCCGGATGCGCCGCCGCCAGCGGCCTCCCCGGCCCCGGTGGAAGAGGCTTCCGCTCCGGCGGAGCAGCCCGCGCCGCCGCCTCCGGCACGCATCGCCCCCTCGGGAGGTGGACGCGCCTCGCCGGAGCCCATCGCGATCATCGGCATGGGCGGCCTCTTCGCCCAGTCCCCCGACCTGGGCACCTTCTGGCGCAACCTCGAGCAGGGCCGTGATCTGATCGAGGAGATTCCCTCCACGCGGTGGGACTGGCGCGCGCTCGAAGGCAACCCGCTGACGGAGCCGAACCGCACCCACATCCGGTGGGGCAGCTTCGTCGACGGGGTGGAGCACTTCGACGCGGCCTTCTTCCGCATCACGCCCCGCGAGGCGGCGCTGATGGACCCCCAGCACCGCCTGTTCCTCCAGCTGGCCTGGAACACCCTGGAGGACGCCGGCTACCGGCCCTCCTCCCTCGCGGGCAGCCAGACCGGGGTGTTCGTGGGGATCGGCACGACCGACTATCACGACCTGCTGAGGGACTCCGGCATCGCCGCGGACGCGCACACCGCCACGGGCAAGGCCCACTCGGTGCTGCCCAACCGGCTCTCCTTCCTGCTCGATCTGCACGGCCCCAGCCTCCCGGTGGAGACCGCCTGCTCCAGCTCGCTGGTCGCCATCCACCACGCGGTCCAGGCGCTGCGCTCGGGCGAGTGCACGCTGGCGCTCGTGGGCGGCGTCAACCTGCTGCTCAGTCCGCACCTGTACTTCGCGTTCAGCCGCGCGGGCATGCTGAGCGAGGACGGACGCTGCAAGACGTTCGACGCCTCGGCCAACGGCTACGTCCGGGGTGAGGGCCTGGGCGCCCTCCTGCTCAAGCCGCTGTCGCGCGCCGAGGCCAACGGGGACACCATTCACGCGGTCATCCGGGGCACGGCCATCAACCACGGCGGCCGCGCCCAGGCGCTGACGGCCCCCAACCCCAAGTCCCAGGCCGAGCTGCTGGTGGCCGCCTACGAGGACGCCCGGGTGGACCCGGCGACCGTGGGCTACATCGAAGCGCACGGGACGGGCACCTCGCTGGGGGACCCCATCGAGGTCGCCGGCCTGCGCATGGCCTTCGAGCGGCTCTCCGCGCGCTGGCAGCGGCCCTTCCCGTCCCAGCCCCACTGCGCGCTCGGCTCGGTGAAGACCAACATCGGACACCTGGAGACCGCCGCGGGCATCGCGGGGATCCTCAAGACGGTGCTCGCGCTGCGCCACCGCACCCTCCCCGCCAGCCTTCACTTCCAGACGCCCAATCCACAGCTGAGGCTGGAAGGCGGTCCGTTCTACGTCAACGCGCGCACCCGTCCGTGGCCTGCCCCGGTGGACGGGGAAGGCGTCGAAGCGCCCCGGCGCGCGGGCGTGAGCTCCTTCGGCTTCGGAGGCACCAACGCGCACATCGTCCTGGAGGAGTACCGGCAGGCGCCCCGTCCGGCAGGGGCCTCCCCCCGGCCCCATCTGGTGGTGCTCTCCGCTCGCGACCCCGCCCAGCTGCGGCTCAGCGCGGAGCGGCTGCGCGAGGCCCTGCGCGCGCCGGAGCCGCCGCGCCTGGAGGATCTGGCCTACACGCTCACCGTGGGACGCGAGGTCCTGGACGAGCGCCTGGCCACCGTGGTGCGCGACCTGGAGGAGCTCGCCGCGCGGCTCGACGGCTGGCTCGAACGCGGCTCCGCCGAGCACGTGCACGCCGACAACGCGGGCGGGGCGCGCGCGAACGACGCGCTCCTGGGCGGTGCGGCGGGCGCGGCCTTCCTGGACGCGCTGATCTCCGGAGGTGAGCTCGACCGGCTCGCCCGCCTGTGGGTGAGCGGGGCCGCGCTGGAGCTCTCGCGGCTCTACCCGCGCCCCTTGCGGCGCGTGTCCCTGCCGGGCACCCCCTTCACGCGGACGCGGCACTGGCTGCTCACGGGGCCCGCGGAGCGGCTGTTCGTGACGAGCCCGGCGCCAGCGGCCCCCGCGACCGTCGAAGCCGCGGCGCAGCGACCGGCTCCACGAGAAGAGTCACCGGTGGAGGCCGCGGAGCCCTGGCGCGACGCGCTCCACTTCCTGACCCAGGCACTCGCGACCACGGCGCGGCTCGATCCCGCCAGCGTGAGCCCCACGGCCGACTTCGAGAGCTACGGGATGAACTCCATCCTCATCGCCGAGCTCCACCAGAAGCTGGAGGCGGCCTTCGGCAAGCTCCCGATCACCCTGTTCTTCAAGTACAAGAGCCTCGCGGATCTGGCGGTCTACCTGGGCCAGGAGCACGGCGCGCAGGTCCAGCGCCTCACGCGTCAGGCCCCGCTCCCAGCCGCGCTGGCACCGCCGCGGCCCGCCGTGCCCGCGCCGGGGGACGGCGCTGGCGCCGGGGACATCGCCATCATCGGGATGAGCGGCCGGTATCCCCAGGCGGAGGACCTGGAGCAGTACTGGCACAACCTGGAGACGGGCCGGGACTGCATCGAGGAGATCCCAACGGAGCGTTGGGACTACCGCCCCCTGTTCGATGCCACGCGCCGCGAGCCGGGGTCCCTCTACGCGAAGTGGGGCGGCTTCCTGAAGCGGGTGGATCGCTTCGACGCGGCCTTCTTCCAGATCTCCCCGCTGATCGCGCGGTACATGGACCCGCAGGAGCGCCTGTTCCTGGAGACCGCCTGGTCCTGCATGGAGGACGCGGGCTACACCCGCGCGGGGCTGGCGAAGGCGGACGCGGGTGATCAACGCGCCCCGGTGGGCGTGTTCGTCGGCGTCACCTACAACGAATACGCCCTCTTCGGCGCGCAGGAGTGGGCGCGGGGCAACCGCATCCCGTTCAGCACCCAGTCCTTCTCCATCGCCAACCGGGTCTCCTACGCGCTCAACCTGAGCGGTCCGAGCCTCACCATCGACACCGCCTGCTCGTCGTCGCTCAATGCCATCCACCTCGCCTGCGAGAGCCTCCGCTCCGGAGCGTGCGAGGTGGCCATCGCGGGCGGCGTGAACCTGTCGCTGCACCCGAGCAAGTACGTGATGCTCTGCGCCAACCGCTTCGCGTCGAGCGACGGCCGCTGCCGCAGCTTCGCCGCGGGGGGCGATGGGTACGTCCCCGGCGAGGGCGTGGGGGCAGTGCTGCTCAAGCCCCTGGTCATGGCCCTGCGCGATGGAGACACCATCCACGCGGTCATCAAGGGCAGCGCGCACAACCACGACGGGAAGACCCACGGCTACACGGTGCCCAACCCCGTGGCGCAGACCGAGGTCATCGCCTCGGCCCTGCGACGCGCTGGCGTGGACGCCCGGTCGATCGGGTACGTGGAGGCGCATGGGACGGGCACCAGCCTGGGTGACCCCATCGAGGTCACCGGGCTGACGGACGCGTTCCGGAGCCACACCCCGGACCGGGACTTCTGCGCCATCGGCTCGGTCAAGGCCAGCATCGGACACCTGGAGTCGGCCGCGGGCATCGCCCAGCTCCACAAGGTCCTCCTGCAGATGCGGCACCGGCGGCTGGCGCCCACCCTCATCCATGGTGGGCAGCTCAACCCGCACATCGACTTCGCGAGCACGCCCTTCCACGTCCAGCGCGAAGCCGCGCCGTGGCAGGCGCGGCCCGGGGAGCCCCTGCGCGCTGGCATCAGCAGCTTCGGCGCGGGCGGCGTCAACGTGCACCTCGTCATCGAGTCCTGGGAGGCGCCCGCCCCCCGGAGCCATCCGCGCCCCGCGCGGCCCCACGTCCTGGTGCTGTCCGCCCGCACCGCCGAGCGGCTGCGCGTCCAGGCGCGCCGGCTGCTCGACCTCCTCGATGCCCGGCGGGACTGGGGCACGAGCGAGTTCGAGGCGCTGGCGTTCACGCTGCAAGAGGGACGGGAGGCGATGTCCGCCCGGCTCGCCTTCGTGGCCGCGGATCTGGCCACGGCCCGCGAACGGCTGCGCGCCTACGTGACGCACGCCGAGGACCCGGGGGCGCTCCAGGCCCAGGGCCTCTTCACGGCCAGCCTCTCGCCATCGCACGTGGCCGGCGCCGCGCCCGCCGAGGCCGAGCTGCTGGCGCTCGTCACCCGGGGCGAGCACGCCACCGTCGCGCGCGCCTGGGTCGAGGGCACGCCCTGGCCCTGGCGGGCCCTGCACCGGGACTCCCCGCCGCGCAGGCTGCGCCTCCCCACCTATCCGTTCGCCGGGGAGCGCCATTGGATCGAGACCACGGGACCGGCGCCCACGACGCCCCCCGCGGGTCCTCCCCCCGCCCC
>NZ_RAWN01000256.1:0-11567 GCF_003668895.1 Corallococcus sp. AB045 | reverse complement strand
GCGATGACGCGGCGCCGGTTGTCGGGGCGGGGCTCGGGCTCCGGTTCGTCGGCCTCCTCGGAGCCGGTGTCTTCCACCGGATCATCCTCCGTGGCCTGGAAGGTGCTGGGGTCCGGCTCCGGCTCGATGACCTTCTCCTCGATGCGCAGGAGCGGCTCCTGCATCAACGCAGGGGCGCGCGCGGGGACAAGCAGCACGAGGCTGCAACACAGGCCGAGGAACGAGCGGAGCATCCGGACGTCCGATGATAGGCGACAGGCCGGGCGATCCGAAATCATGTGGTGCCCACCGCCCGTGCTACAGGATCCCGCGGCGGGGGGATTGCTCGGGAGTGAATGAATGGCGGCGCCTGGAAACGAGCTGGAACGACTGGTGGAGATCATGCGGCGCCTTCGGGCCGAGGGCGGCTGCCCGTGGGACCGCGAACAAGACCTGCGCTCGCTGCGCCCCTACCTGACCGAGGAGGCGTTCGAGGTCCTGGATGAAATGGACCGCGTCTCCGACGGCGGCCCGTGGCGCCCGCTGTGTGAAGAACTGGGGGACCTGCTCTTCCAGATTGTCTTCCACGCGCAGCTGGCGGCGGAGCTGGGCGAGTTCACGATGGCGGACGTCTGCGCGGCGATCAGCGACAAGATCACCAGCCGGCACCCGCACGTGTTCGGGGATCAGCAGGTGAGTGGCGCCGAGCAGGTGCTGGCCAACTGGGCGCAGCTGAAGGCGGAGGAGCGCAAGAAGAAGACCGGGCGCGCGGGCTCCGTGCTGGACGGCGTGCCCACCGCGGCCCCGTCCCTGCTGCGCGCGGAGCGCCTGACGGAGAAGGCCAGCCGAATCGGCTTCGACTGGCCGGACCTGGCCGGGGTGCGCGGCAAGCTGGACGAGGAGCTGCGTGAGCTGGACGAGGCCATCACGTCGGGCGACCGGGACGCCATCGAGCACGAGCTGGGGGACGTCCTGTTCTCGCTCGCGAACCTCGCGCGCTTCGTGAAGACGCCCGCGGAGGACGCGCTGCGCATGGCCACGCGCCGCTTCGTCACCCGCTTCCAGTACATCGAGGCGAAGCTGAACGAGGAGAACGTCCCCTTCGGCGGCGCCACGCTCGCGCACATGGAGCGCCACTGGCAGGCCGCGAAGGCCGTGGAGAAGGCGCTGCCGCCGCCCAGCCACCCGCCTCGCGCGTCCGTGGCCACCCTGCGACTGGCCGTGCCGGACGTGGCGGCCCAGCGGGCCTTCTGGGATGAGCTGGCCTCCTGGCTGGGCTGGACGCCCACCCGGTCGACGAACGGCACGGCGGCCTACACGGGCGCGGGCCTGGGGCTCGTCTTCATGCCGGGCGCCCAGGCGCAGGCCACGTCCGCGGTAGCCCTCACCCTGGAGGCCCCCTCGTCCGCGGGGGTCGCCCGGCTCCTGGAGCTGTTCCGGGCCCACCATCCGGGGCGGTTGGTGCCGTGCGCCAACTCCGAAGCGGGCTTCCAGTTCGTGGATCCCGCCGGGCTGCGGTGGGAATACGCTGCCCCGCCGGCATGATTCTTCCGGCGTGAAGCGTCGGTGGGGCTCCGGGAGGCATTCCAGAGGCCTCCCAGGGGTTCCGGAACTGGAAATCCTGATCGCGATCGCACGCGTGCCTTGACGCAACGGGGGCGTCGCAGTAAGGACGGCCCCTCTTTTTCCTTGCCTTGCCTTCCGCTGGAGCATTGCCTTGGCGAACACCAAGTCCGCAGAGAAGCGTTACCGCCAGTCCCTGAAGCGCCGCGCCCGGAATGTGAATGTCCGGACGACCGTGAAGGACGCCGTCAAGTCCGCCCGCGAGGCCATTGCCTCCAAGGACGGTTCGAAGTTGACGGACGCGCTGAAGGCGGCTTCCAAGACCCTCAACAAGGCGGCCAGCAAGGGCGTCCTGCACAAGCGCACCGCCGCGCGCCGCATCTCCCGGCTGGCCAAGGCCGCCGCGAAGAAGAAGGCCTAGTCGTCCCGTAGCACCACCGTGGGTCGAGGACCGGGCTCCCCGGTCCTCACCAGGTGCTGGCCAGCCGATCGTAGCCGTCGCGCATGAGCAACTCCGCCAGGCGCGCCAGCGCGGCCTGACGGTTGGCCTCGGCTTCCAGGACGTTCCCGCGTCCCTGGAGGTAGTCCTCGGTCCCCGCCACCACTGTCTCCGACAGCAGCTGTCCCTCCTTCACGAGGCGCAGCCGCACGGTCGTGGAGATGCGGTAGTTGTTGGGGATGATGGTCGGGGACGTCCAGATGTTGAGCACCGCCCCTTCAATCGTGGACGCGCAGCCCGGAGCGGTGGCCAGCCGGCCGGCCTGGATGAGCTGGTTGCGCAGGTAGCGCGTGAAGAGGTTCTCCAGCCCGGGCTCCGCCGTCTCGTTGGCCAAGATGGGCGCGCACACCTGCCCTGTGCCCTCTGGCAGCGCGGAGCCCCACGGGCTGAAGCGGTAGCCGCACCCGGCGCCCAGCATCGCCGCCGCCACCACGCCCCACCGGAACGCCTTCACCGCACCCGCCTGAACCGCGTTCCTTGAGGGCCGCATGGGCGCGCACCCTACCCGGCCGCGATCCTCCGTCAAGCGTCGGAGCCGGACCGCGGCGCGGCATGCCCCTCCTACGCGTGGAGCTGGGGGCGCGCCGGGCCTGCACTCAGAACGCGGCGCGGAGGGGCCTCACGCGTCGGAACCATTCAGCGGTACGCCTCGCATGCGTCCGGCGTCCGCGAGCGTGGCGCGTGCCGCCTTGAGCCGCGCCTCGCGGGCCGAGCCCTTCAGCGCCATGCCCAGCGGCCACTGCATCCGCGTGCCGTCATCCAGCTCCAGCGTGAGCCCATGATGGCGGTACAGCACCACGAGCAGCAGGCCGATGACGCCCCCCGCGAAGGACATGATCCGCACCGCCTGCGTGGGCGCCCAGAAGAGGCCCAGCACGGTGAAGGCGAGCAGTCCCAGCGGTTCGTAGTAGGGCCGCGTGCGCCACTCCAGCCGCCGCACCCTCGCCCATGGCACGTCGAGCGTCGGGCCTCCGCCCGGGCGCCCCTGGAACGACAGCTGCGTGTCGTTCACCGCCAGGACGCGCCGGTTGCCGAGATCCAGCGCCAGCGGGGTGACGCCCGGCAGCGACGGCGCGGGCGACTCCAAAGCATCGGGAGAGCGGGGCGGCAGGGGCGCCTCCGGCAGCTCCGCGTTGCAGAAGGCACAGCGGCGCCGGGCCGCCGACTGGGGGCGCCCGCAGGCGGAGCACATGACGAGCACTTCCGCGGGCACCACCCCTCCCTCCCGCCGTCAGCCGACGACGAAGTTCACCAGCCGCTTGGGGACAAAGACGAACTTGCGCAGCGTCTTGCCTTCGAGGGCGGCCTTCACCTTGTCGTCCGCCTCCGCCGCCGCACGCACGTCCGCCTCGCCCGCGTCCGCCGCCACGCGCACCTCCGCGCGCAGCTTGCCGTTCACCTGCACGGCGTACGGAATCACGTCGTCCACCACCAGCGCCGGCTCGAACTCCGGCCAGGACTCCGTGACGGTGGACGCCTTCGCGCCGTAGGCCTCCGCCAGCTCGTCCGCGATGTGCGGCGCGAGGGGCGTGAGGATGCGCGCGAGCAGCCGCACCGCCTCCCCCATCGCCGCCTTCTCCGCGGGCGTCTCCGGCGTGCCCACCGCGTAGAGCGCGTTCACGCACTCCATGACGCCCGCGACGGCGGTGTTGAAGGACAGGCGCTCGATGGCCTCCGTCACACGCTTGACGCACTTGTGCGCCGCGCGGCGCGTCTCCAGCGCCTTGCCCTCGTAGGGGCCCGAGTACGTGGCCTCCGCCGAGGAAGCGTGGTGCGTCGCGGCCAGCGTCCACACGCGCTTGAGGAAGCGGAACACGCCCTCCACCTGCTCGTGGGACCAGTCGAAGTCGCGCTCCGGCGGGCCCGCGAAGAGCACGTAGGTGCGGGCCGTGTCCGCGCCGTACTTCGCCACGATGGTGTTGGGCGCCACGCCGTTGCCGTAGCGCTTGCCCATCTTCCGGCCATCCGCGCCGTTGACGATGCCCTGCGTGATCAGCCGCGTGACGGGCTCATCCACCGGCGACAGCCCGAGGAGCTTCATCACCCGGGTCCAGAAGCGGAAGTAGAGCAGGTGCATCACGCCGTGCTCGGGGCCGCCCACGTAGATGTCCACCGGCAGCCAGTGCTTCGCGTCCTTCGGGTCGAAGGGCGCCGCGTCGTACTTCGGCGACAGGTAGCGCGCGAAGTACCAGCAGGAGTCGACGAAGGTGTCCATCGTCTCCGTCTCCCGGCGCGCGGGACCACCGCACTTGGGGCAGGTCGTGTTGACGAAGGACGCGACCTTCGCGAGCGGCGGCTCGCCTCGCCCGGTGAGCACCGCCTGCGTGTCGATGTCCGGCAGCCGCACCGGGAGCTGATCCAACGGAACGGGGAGCCCCTTGCGCTCGGGGTCGCACTTCTCGCAGTAGACGATGGGGATGGGCGTGCCCCAGTAGCGCTGGCGGCTGAAGCCCCAGTCCCGCTGGCGGTACGTCACCGTGGCCTTGCCCTGCCCCTGCGCCTCCAGCTTCGCGGCCAGCTTCACCCGCACTTCGGCGGAAGGCATGCCGCTGAAGTCCCCGGAGTCCACGAGCACGCCGTCGTTCGTGTACGCCGCGTCGAGCGTCTCACCCG
This sequence comes from Corallococcus sp. AB045, assembly GCF_003668895.1. NCBI lineage: Bacteria > Pseudomonadati > Myxococcota > Myxococcia > Myxococcales > Myxococcaceae > Corallococcus > Corallococcus sp. AB045. Next base: position 6,913 of record NZ_RAWN01000256.1, on the reverse strand, counting down.
CGCCCAGCTTGTCACCGGACGCCGGCTGGATGACCACGCGCACGGGCAGCGAATACTTGCGCGCGAAGGCGAAGTCGCGCGCGTCGTGCGCCGGCACGCTCATCACCGCGCCGGTGCCGTAGTCACTCACCACGAAGTTGGCGATCCAGATGGGCACCGGCTGGCCCGTCACCGGATTGAGCGCGTAGCCACCGGTGAAGACGCCCTCCTTCTCCGCGTCCTCGCCCAGCCGCTCCGTCTTGCTCTGGGCGGCCATCTTCTTCGTGAACGCCTCCACGTCCGCGCGGCGGTCCGCCGTCGTCACCTGGGCCACGAGCTTGTGGTCCGGCGCGAGCACCACGTAGGTGCAGCCAAAGAGCGTGTCCACGCGGGTGGTGAAGACGCGCAGGGCGGCGTCATGCCCCTGCACGCGGAAGTCCACCTCCGCGCCGTCGGAGCGGCCAATCCAGTCGCGCTGACGGGTGGTGATGCTGTCCGGCCAGGCCTTGAGCGTGTCAAGCGCGTCGAGCAGGTCCTGCGAGTACTTCGTGATGCGGAACGCCCACTCGGGCATCTCCTTGTCCTGCACCTCGGAGCTGCAGCGCTCGCAGCGGCCGTCCTTCACCTGCTCGTTGGCGATGACGGTGTGGCAGCCGGTACACCAGTTCACCTTGCTGAAGCGGCGATAGACGAGCCCGCGCTCGAGCATCTGGAGGAAGAACCACTGGTTCCAGCGGTAGTACTCCGGCTGGCTGGTGTTGACCTCGCGCGTCCAGTCGTAGCTGTAGCCGAGCGTCTTGATCTCCGCCTTGAACGACTCGATGTTCTCGCGGGTGCGGATGGCCGGGTGGACGCCGTCCTTGATGGCCGCGTTCTCCGCCGGCAGGCCGAAGGCGTCCCAGCCCATGGGGTGCAGCACGTCGAAGCCGCGCATCTGGTAGTAGCGCGCGTAGACGTCCCCGATGAGGTAGTTGCGCACATGCCCCATGTGCATCTGGCCACTGGGGTACGGCAGCATCTCCAGGACGTACTTCTTCGGGGCATCCGGACGCCTGCCTGCCCGGAAGAGGCCCTCCTGCTCCCAGCGGGTCTGCCACTTTCCTTCAATCGACTGCGGCTCGTAACGCTCGTTCATCGCCATGGCTTCTCTGACTCTTAGCGGGAGGTAGGACACGCGGGCAACAAGTCTTGGCGCGTCGAAAGCCTGGACGGCTGGCGCCCCCGGGGCCCTGACCGGGAAACCCGGATGGGCGGGGACCCGGCAGGCCCCGGGCCGGGGGCGGGCCTCGCTCGGTGCTTGCCCTCGGGCCCGGGCGCGACTAACTCGCCTTCCCGGTCTGGAGCAGAGGGAGAGCACCATGCAGGTCGTGAGTGTGAAGAAGGCCCTGTCGGGGGCTGTCGAAGCGGGCTCGAAGGTGGAGGTGCGCGGCTGGGTGCGGACGCGCCGCGACTCCAAGGCGGGCATCAGCTTCGTGAACGTGAGCGACGGGTCGGTCTTCGACCCCATCCAGGTCGTCGCGCCCAATTCGCTGCCCAATTACGAGAAGGAAATCCTGCACCTCACCGCGGGCGCCTCCGTCATCTGCCGGGGCACGCTGGTGCAGTCGCAGGGCAAGGGACAGGCCTTCGAGGTGCAGGCGGATGAAGTGCAGGTGCTGGGTCTGGTGGACGACCCGGACACCTACCCCATCCAGCCGAAGCAGCACTCGCTGGAGTTCCTGCGGGAGGTGGCGCACCTGCGCGTGCGCACCAACACCTTCGGGGCCATCACCCGCGTGCGCAACGCGGCGGCGCAGGCGGTGCACCGCTTCTTCCACGGTGAGGGCTTCTGCTGGGTGAACACGCCCATCATCACCGCGAGCGACGCGGAGGGCGCGGGGCAGATGTTCCGCGTGTCCACGCTGGATGCGCACAACCCGCCTCGGGGCGAGAACGGCAAGATCGACTGGGGCAAGGACTTCTTCGGCAAGGAGGCCTACCTCACCGTGTCCGGGCAGCTGAACGTGGAGGCGTACTGCCTCGCGATGTCGAAGGTCTACACGTTCGGCCCCACGTTCCGCGCGGAGAACAGCAACACCACGCGGCACCTGGCCGAGTTCTGGATGATCGAGCCGGAGATCGCCTTCGCGGACCTCAACGAGGACGCGCTGCTGGCGGAGCGGTTCCTCAAGTACGTGTTCAAGGCCGTGCTGGATGAGTGCGCGCCGGACATGAAGTTCTTCGAGGAGCGCCAGCAGAAGGGCGTCACGGAGCGGATGGAGAAGTTCATCGGCTCCAGCTTCGAGCGCATCGACTACACGGACGCCGTCTCCATCCTCCAGAAGGCGAAGAAGAAGTTCGAGTACGCGCCGGAGTGGGGCAAGGACCTGCAGACGGAGCACGAGCGCTACCTCACCGAGGAGCACGTGGGCCGTCCCGTGGTGGTGATGAACTACCCGGAGGCCATCAAGGCCTTCTACATGCGCATCAACGAGGACGGGAAGACCGTGGCCGCGATGGACGTGCTCGCGCCGGGCATTGGCGAGATCATCGGCGGCAGCCAGCGCGAGGAGCGCCTGGACGTGCTGGACGCGCGCATGAGGAAGTTCGGCCTCGATCCCGCGCACTACCAGTGGTACCGCGACCTGCGCCGCTACGGCACGGTGCCGCACGCGGGCTTCGGCCTGGGGTTCGAGCGGCTCATCGTCTACATGTGCGGCCTGCAGAACATCCGCGACGCCATCCCCTACCCGCGCGTGCCGGGCTCCGCGACGTTCTAGTCCGCGCCGCGGCGCACTGAAGTCAGCGAGGGCCTTCCGTGGCGCGAACCACGGGAGGCCCTTCGTCGTTTCAGGAGTGCTTCTTCGTGATGCCGGCGCGCTCCTGTGCGAGCGCGCCGAGCGCGGACCAGTCCTCATCGCCGCGCCCCTGGGCGACGCCGGTGAGGAAGTGGTCGCGCAGCAGGCTCGCGAGTGGCAGCGGCACCTCGGCTGCCCTGCCCGCTTCGAGCGCCAGCGTCACGTCCTTGAGGCCCAGGCGCAGCGCGAAGCCCGCGGGCGTGTACTGCCCCTTCGCAATGGCGCCCGCGTAGTTCTCGAAGATGGGGGCCTTGGCGAAGACGGACTTGAAGACGTCCAGGAACGCGGCGCGCTCCACGCCGCACTTCTCCGCGAGCGCGAAGGACTCCGACAGGGCTTCCATCATCGATGCGATGAGGAAGTTGCCGGACAGCTTCACCGTGTTCGCGGCGGACGGCCGTTCTCCCAGCTCCGTGAGGCCGCGTCCCAGGGCCGTGAGCACCGGACGCACCCGCTCCACCTGCGCCTTCGGGCCCGCGGCGACGACCCATAGCTGCTTGCCCGCGGCGGCTTCTGGGCGGCCGAAGACGGGAGCGGAGACGTAGCCCTGCCCCGCGTCCGTGTGCGCCTTCGTCAGGCGCTCCGACAACGCGACGGAGATGGTGCTGGAGGAGACATGGATGGCGCCCTTCGGCAGGGCGCTGACGACGCCGTCCTTGCCCAGCACGGCTTCTTCCGCGGCGTGGTCATCCGCGAGCATGGACACGACGACCTCCGCGTCCCGGGCGGCCTCCGCGGGCGTCTTCGCCACGCGCGCGCCCTGCTGCTTCAGCGGATCCGCCTTGGAGGCGGTGCGGTTCCAGACGACGAGCTCATGGCCCGCGCCGGCCAGGTTCTTCGCCATCGGCGCGCCCATGTTCCCCAACCCGATGAAGCCGACCTTCATGGAGATGCTCCCTTCGTGCTCGCGTTCACGCTTCGTTCGACTGTTCTTCCGACACGTCCAGCCGCTCGAAGGCACGGCCCAGGACGGCGACGCCCAGCGCCACCTCCGCGAAGAGTGCCCCCGCAGCCGCCAGCCCCGCGAGCGGAACCGCCCAGCGCCCCATGACAGTGAACAGCGGATAGCCCACGAGGAGGGCCACCACGGTGGCCGGCAACAGTCCCAGGAACGTCACCACCAGCGTGCCCACCAGCGTGAGCAGCCGCTGGCCCAGCGCCTCCACGCCGCGCGCCCGCTCGGAGTCCGCCGGAATCCACGCGGGCAGCAGCACCACCGCCGCGTTCTGCACGAACAGCCCCGCCAGCCCCAGCGCCGGCAACACCGGCAAGAGCCCCAGCACCACCGGCGTGGACCACGGCGCGAGCGTGACGTCGTCCGCGCCCACGCCCAGCACCAGCGCCACGAGCAACATCACCCACTGCGCCACGCCCAACGTCAGCGCGGACGCCGCCAGCTCCGCGCCCACCACCTGCCGCCCCGTGAGCGGCAGCGCGCGCAGGAGCTCCAGCTTCGGCAGGTCCATGCGCAGGTCGGTGCGGAACGCGCTCGGGCCAATCACGGCCATGGCCAGCGCGACCATCAGGGCCATGGGCCCCAGGAACTCACGGGTGTTGGAGAACAGCCGCGTGTCCCCCATCACCAGCGCGAACACCGCGCCCAGCACCCCGAAGGACAGCAGCATCATCAGGCCGCTGCCCATGCGCCTGCGCGCGATGAGGTTCTTCCACAGGAGCGCCACCTCCGGTCGCCCCCGGGCCTTCAACACGAAGGGCACCCGGCCCACGCGCAGATTGCCCGAGCGCGCGGCCCGCTGCTCCCGCCGCCGCGTCCGCGCTTCGGCCCCGGCCACCGCGGAGTCCTCGAAGGGCACCTCCACCGCGAGCACCCAGGCGTAGTGCGCCACCAGCAGCGCCAGCGACGCGGGCAGGTAGCGTAGGAAGCCCTCCCAGCTTCGCGCCATCGCGGGGGCCACCAGCGCCCTGCCCGGCCACAGCACCGCTCGGGGCCCGGGGGCATCGAGCACGTCGCGCAACCACTCGCGCACGGCGAAGGGTCTGGAGAGGTTCTCCGGCAGCGGGTAGTCGCGCAGCGTGGACAACAGCGTGCCCATCCCCGCCACCAGGAGCACCGCCACGACCGCCCACCGCACCGCGCTGCCCCAGCGGCCTTGGGACACGAGCCACGCGCGCACGAAGGACGCCGCCGTGCCGTGCAGGTAGAGCGTCCCCATGGCCAGCGCCGCGCCCAGGAAGAAGAGCACCGGGCGGGGGCTGGTGAAGCGCCCCACGAAAATGGTCGCCGCCAGCGCCGCGAGCATCGCGCTCAAGAGGCCGCGCAGCAGCTTGTAGTGCAGGAGCGCCTTGCGCGTGACGGGCGCGGCGAAGAAGGTCTGCACCTCCGTCTGCGTGAAGGTCAGCGCGGGCCGGTCCGCGCCCAGCACCCACGCCGTCACCAGCGTGCCCAGCACGGAGACCTCCAGAGAGAGCTCCGCGAACAGCCTCGCGTTGGGGGACACCGCGCGGCCCGTGCCCTGCACGAAGACGCTGCGCCCCACCAGCGAGTACAGGTACGCGAGCCCCACCAGCGCGCCCAGGAGGTAGCGCGGACGCTTCAGCCGCTGCACCTGGCGCACCACCCGGTTGCGCCACGTCCTCACCCAGAGGAACGCCACCGCGCTCGGGAAGCTCACGCCGGTTCGTTCCCCCGCGCTTGCGCCTCCTCCGACGCCGCGCTGGTGATGCGCACGAACAGCTCCTCCAGCGACGCGCTGTCACCGGCTCCGCCCGCCATCTGCTCGCGGATCTCCGGCAGCGAGCCCAGCGCCACCGCGCGCCCTCCGGCGATGACGAGCAGCCGGTGACACAGCTCCTCCACCAGCGGGAGCAGGTGCGACGACAACACCAGCGCCGTGCCCTCCTCCGCGCGGCGGCGCAGCGAGGCCTTCATGCGGCGGATGCCCAGCGGATCCAACCCCGTCAGCGGTTCATCCAGGAGGATGAGCCGGGGCTGGTGCAGGAAGCCGCACGCGATGGACAGCTTCTGCTTCATGCCCCGAGACAGCTCGCCCGGCAGCGACTTCTCCCGGCCCGTGAGCTCCATCTCCGCCAGGAGCGCGCGGCCCCGCTCCTCCCAGTCCTCCACGCCGTAGAGGCGCGCGGTGAAGTTCAGGTGCTCCCAGACGGTGAGGTACTCGAAGAAGCGCGGCTCGTCCGGGAGGAAGGCCAGCTGGCGCTTCGCCTCCACCGGCGCCTGTGCCACGTCGAAGCCCGCCACCCGCACGCGCCCCGCGGAGGGCGGAAGGATGCCGGCCAGACACCGCAGCGTGGACGTCTTGCCCGCGCCGTTGGGCCCCACGAGGCCCAGCACCTCGCCCGGTGCCACCTGGAAGGACAGGCCGCGCACCGCCCGCACCGCGCCGTACGTCTTCTCCAGCCCCTCGACGTCCAGCGCCGGTTCCATGCGTGCCCTTGGGATTCCTGTCGAAGCTCAGCCGAGCTTCAGCAGTTCCTTCACCGTGTCCAGCACCACGCGGGCCTGCACGGGCTTCACCAGGTAGGCCGTGGCCCCCAGCGCCATGGCCCGCTCGCGGTCCGCCGCCGCGCCCTCCGTCGTCACCACGACGATGGGCACCGCCCGGTGGTCTTCCGTCTGGCGGATGTGGTGGATGAGCTTCAGCCCGTCCATCAACGGCATGTTGATGTCCGTCATCACCAGGTCGAAGCGGCCCTGCGTGGAGAGCTTCTTCAGCCCCTCCACGCCGTCCTGCGCCTCGATGCAGACCACCCCGGCCAGGCGCTGGAGCGCGTACATGATGCTGCGGCGCATGGCCTGCGAGTCATCCACCACCAGCGCGCGGATCTGCTGCGACATGGACACCAGCCTAGCACCCGCGCGCCGCCCGGCCCGGGATTGTGCGGCGGCTGTCATGCAGCCAGCGATTCACTGCCCGCCGGACTGCCGTCGGCGGCGCACCAGCGCGGCCAGCTCCGTCCCGATGGCGTCCAGGGCCAGCACCCGGCTCACCGCTCCGGTGGCGATGGCCTCCTTGGGCATGCCGTACACCACCGCCGTGTCCTCGGACTCGGCCCACGTCTCGCCGCCCTCGCGGCGGACCGCGCGCACCCCCTGCGCCCCATCCGCCCCCATCCCCGTC
>NZ_RAWN01000255.1:0-11598 GCF_003668895.1 Corallococcus sp. AB045 | reverse complement strand
GACAGTCCCCGCCCATCCCGGTGCCCCCGCGCAGGACGCGGCCCAGGCCCTGATGGAGGCCGGTGCGCCCTACCCGGAGCCTCCCCTGCGTATGGTGGACGCCACCGGCATCGAGCCCGCCGGCGCCCCGCGCATGGTCCAGGAGGTGCGCCGCCGCGTGGAGCAGGGCGAGCGTGTGGTCGTGGTCATCGACTCGCTCATCACCCATCCGGCGAGCCTCCCGCTGGCCCTGGCCGCGGACACCGCCCTGCTGGTCGTCACCCTGGGCGAGACGGACTTCGGCTCCGCGCAGAAGACCCTCGCCCTGGTGGGCGAGGACCGCTTCGCCGGCAGCGTCACCTTCCCGCGTCCCACGAAGAAGCAGAAGCGCGCCGACGCGGCCAAGAAGAAGAAGCCATGAGCCCTTCCGACTCCCCCGCTGTCCCGGCCCCCCGGCTCAGCGTCGTCATCGCCACGTACAACCGGCTGCCCCTCATCACCCGTCTGCTCCAGCAGCTGGCCGGCCAGACGCTGCCGCCCGAGGAGTTCGAGGTGGTGGTGGTGGACGACGGCTCCGCCTCCGACGTGAAGGGCCCGCTCTCCGCGCTCAAGCTGCCCTACACCCTGCGCGTGGAGGTGCAGCAGAACGCGGGCGCCGCCGCCGCGCGGCACCGGGGCGTGCTGGCCGCTCGGGGCGCCACGGTGCTCGTCACGGATGACGACATGCAGGTGGCCTCCGACTTCCTCGCGCGCCACCTGGCCCACCATCCGCAGGGCTCGCGCAACGTGGTGCTGGGCCGCATCCGGCCGGACCCCGAAATCGGGGAGATGCCCCTCTTCGAGCGCTGGTACGCGCACCTCAACAACCGCATGGCCGAGGAACTGTCCGTCCCCGGCGTGAAGGCGCACGGCAACCACCTGTACACGGGCAACGTGTCCTTCCCCCGCGCGGACTACGTGGGCGTGGGCGGCTTCGACAAGACGCTGGGCCAGTCAGAAGACGTGGAGCTGGGCGTGCGCCTGGAGAAGGCCGGCTGCGCGTTCCTCTTCGCGCCGGACGCGTACGTGCTGCACGGCAGCGACCACGTCAGCTTCGAGAAGTGGATCCGCCGCGCTCACCGCTACGGCATGTTCGACACCCACGTCTCCGTGAAGCACCCGGACGTGAAGGGCGTGAACCCGTGGCGCCTCTTCTTCGAAACGAACCTGCTCTCGCGCCCGCTGCTCGCCTCCGCGGTGGTGGCCCCTGAGGCGTCGCGCAAGCTGACCGAGGCCGTGGTGAAGGCCTCCAGCGTCGCGGACAAGCTGGGGCTCACGGGCGCCGCGTATGCGGGCACCTCCGTGGCGTACGGCATGGAGTACCTGCGCGGTGCCCGCACGGAGGCCGGCGGATGGGTGGGCGTCGCCAAGGGCCTCGCTCGCTACCTGCAGGGCCGGGGAAATCCCCAAGGATGAAAGCCATGTTCGGAGCCCTCATCTCGGACGCGTTGGAGATGGCCAAGGCGGCCACCGGTACGTCGGACGCGAAGTCCATCGCCAAGGTGGTGCTGACCAGCGACTCGTACCGCATCACCGCGCTCAACCGCGCGCGTGAGGCGGCGCTGGCCTTCCACATCCCGCTGGTGAACCACGTGCTGCGCGTGGCCCAGACGGCGGTGATGGGCATCGAAATCGGCAAGGACGTGACGCTGGGCAAGGGCGTGTACTTCGTGCACAGCCTGGGCGTCGTCATCGGCGGGGACGCGCGCATCGGCGACCGCGTGCGCTTCTACGGCAACAACACCGTGGGCACCGCCAAGGACAACGGCTACCCCACCATCGAGGATGACGTCTGGATTGGCGCGGGCGCTCGCATCCTGGGGCCCGTGCGCATTGGCGCCCGGTCGCGCATTGGCGCGAACGCCGTCGTGCTCCAGGACGTGCCGCCGGACAGCGTCGCGGTGGGCATCCCCGCGCGCATCTTCCCGCGCAAGGACCTGGACGAGGTCCCGCTGTAGCCGTCACACCGTCGTTGGTTGATCCGCTGTGCCGGGTTCGTTCCGGGGGATGCGTTGAAGAAGGTCATGGCAGACAGGACGAAGCACGCGCGGTGGAAGCGGACCGTCATCCTCACCTGCGCGGTGCTGGGCGGCGGCGCGGGCGTGGCGATGGCGCAGCAGAACGCCGCGAAAGACGCCGCCACGCAGCCGGCCGCGCAGCCCGCCTCCACGGACGCGGTGGCCGTGTACGACGGGGGCATCCAGGCCGGATGGAAGGACATCGGCTGGGCGCCTCGCGAGCTTCCCAAGGGCGCGCCCGCGCGCCTGCGGATGTTCAACTACGGCGGGTGGATCCTCTACCGGCCCAAGCTCCCGGGCGCGTACGGCGCGCTGACGTTCCGCTTCACCGCCCCGGAGTCCTACGGCGAGTTCCTGGACGTGCGCCTGGACGCCCCCGGCGCCGCGACGTTCCCGCACGTGCGGATCAGCCCGGAGTTCATCGTCAAGAAGGACCGCGAGTGGGCGGAGGTCGTCGTGCCCATGGAGGTCCTCAACCCGCGCAGTGAGCCCTTCGACCGCCTGGTGCTGCGCGCGTCGAAGGAGGTGGGCCGGGACTGGGTGCTCTTCGACAAGGTGGCCCTGGTGCCGCTGTCTCCGGATGTCGCTGCCGCGCGCGCGGCCGGTGGCGGGCGCATGGGCCGGGGCGACGGGCGCGAGTCGAAGATGATCATCGACTGCTCCGCGCCGTCCAAGCCCATCAGCCCGCTCATCTACGGCATCGCGCTGGACGGCAACAAGGAGACCACGGACACGCACCAGTGGAAGCTGGGCGCCACCATCCGCCGCTGGGGCGGCAACCCCACGTCCCGCTACAACTGGAAGCTGGGCCGCGCGTGGAACACCGGCAACGACTGGTACTTCCGCAATGTGGAGCTGGGCTTCGGCGCGGATGACTTCCTGGAGTCCAACCGGAAGAACAACGTGCAGTCCGCGCTCACGCTGCCGCTCATCGGCTGGGTGGCCAAGGACACGTCCGCCGTGGGCTTCCCGGTGTCCACCTTCGGCCCGCAGCAGGCCCAGGACGACACGGAGCCCGCGGGCGGCAACGGCGTGCGCCGCGACGGCACGCCCCTGGTCCCCGCCGCTCCCACGACCACCAGCGTGCAGGCCCCGCCGGAGTTCATCTCCGAGTGGGTGAAGTCGCTCAAGGCCGCGAAGCGCGGCGTGAACATGTACATCCTGGACAACGAGCCCGCCCTCTGGAGCTCCACGCACCGGGACGTGCACCCCGACCCGCTCACCTACGACGAGCTGCTCAAGCGCACCATCGAGTACGGCACCGCCGTGCGGAAGGCGGATCCGGAGGCGGTCATCGCCGGTCCCGCGGAGTGGGGCTGGACGAACTACTTCTGGTCCGCCGCGGACTTCGCTCCCGGCCGCCCGCCGTACACCGACCGCCGCGCGCACGGCGACGTGCCCCTGTTGCCCTGGTACCTGCGCGAGCTGCGCGACCACGAGAAGAAGACCGGCGTGCGCCTGCTGGACGTGGTGGACGTGCACTTCTACCCGCAGACCAACGTGGGCCTGGGCCTGGAGGGCGCCACGGATCCGGACACCAACGCGCGGCGGATCCGCTCCACCCGCGCGCTGTGGGATCCGACCTACAAGGACGAGTCCTGGATCGCCGAGCCCATCCAGCTGATCCCTCGCGTGAAGCAGTGGATCGCGGAGAACTACCCCGGCCGGGGCATGTCCATTGGCGAGTACAACTTCGGCGCCATGAAGCACATGAGCGGGGGACTCGCGCAGGCGGAGGCCCTGGGCCGCTTCGGGCAGCAGGGGCTCACGTCCGCGTTCTTCTGGCAGTACCCCGCGGAGAACAGCCCCACGTTCTGGGCGTTCCGCGCGTACCGCGACTTCGACGGGCGGGGCGGCCGCTTCCAGGACCACGGCCTGTCCACCACCGCGGCGGAAGGCACCAGCCTCTTCGCGTCCCGCGACGCGTCCGGCAAGAAGCTCACCGCCGTGCTGCTCAACTTCGACCCCGAGCAGGCCGCCCAGGCGCAGCTGGAGTTCAAGGGCTGCGGCTCGCTCAACACCGTGCGCGTCATGGGGTACTCGGGCGCGCCGGGCGGTTTCACCGAACAGGCCACCGGCACAAAGGCCGAGCAGGCCCTTTCGCAGCGCCTTCCCCCCTACTCCATCACCGTGCTGGACCTCACGGTGAAGTGAAGACGACGCCTTGACCACCGCACACGCCCCCGCCGCCGCTTCCCCCCGCCCGCGCCTGAACATCGGCCAGCTCACCATCGACCAGCTCACGTTCCCGGAGGCCATCACGGCCATTGGCGAGCTGGTGGACGCGCACCAGGGCGGCTACGTCTTCACCGCCAACGTGGACCACGTCGTCCTGGCGGAGACGAACACGCGCTTCCGCGACGCGTACGCCAAGGCCACCATCTCCGTGGTGGATGGGATGCCCATCGTCTGGGCATCGCGCATGCTGGACGTGTCCCTGCCAGAGCGCATCGCCGGCTCCGACCTCATCCTCCCGCTGGTGAAGCTGGGCGCCGAGCGCAAGTGGCGCATCTTCCTGCTGGGCGCGGGCCCCGGCGTCGCGGAGAAGGTGGGCAAGCAGTTCCAGGCGCAGTACCCCGGCATCGAGGTCGTGGGCTGGGACTCGCCCATGGTGAACCTGGACGCGGGCGACGCGCAGAATGATCCCATCGTCGCGCGCATCCGGGAGATGGATCCGCACCTGCTCTTCGTCGCGCTGGGCAGCCCCAAGCAGGAGGTCTGGATTTCACAGGTGGCCCAGAAGCTGGGGCCCACGGTGGCCATCGGCATTGGCGCGGGGTTCGACTTCATCGCCGGCACCGCCAAGCGCGCCCCCGAGTGGATCGCCAAGGCCGGCTTCGAGTGGCTCTACCGCCTCACCCACGAGCCCAAGCGCCTGTGGCGCCGGTACATCCTCAATGACTCCCAGTTCGGCGTGATTCTCCTGCGCGAGCTGTGGAAGCGCACCCGGGGTTCACAGGAAAGCTGAGTCCCCAGGGACTCGCGCGACTGGCCGTAGGTCCCTGATTTCTAAGGCTGGGGCGCTTTGCCCCTCCCTGGACAGTTACAGCCAAACTTGAGTATTCTATCCCCGCACGCCTTTCGCGGGGTGCTTCTTCCAGCCGGACGCGGGTTTCGGATCACCGGGGCGCCGAGGTGAGGCGCGGGTGGACGAACCGGGGTGTGCGCTGGAAGAGGGACTGCTCCTCGCGTCCGGGTGTGCCCACCCGTAGGCCCCTGGACGTCCCCTCATGTCATCAGCCGTATCCCGTTCGTCGCCCCGTTGGGCGGCGCGACTCGTCATGTTCGCGGTGATGGTGTTGTCGGCCTTCAGCCTGCCGGCCGCCGCCGCCACCAACACGGAGGCCACGCAGAAGGCCATCCAGTTCCTGAGCGCGGACGTGGCCAACTGGACCACGCACGAGAACTGCATCGCGTGCCACCGCCAGGGCGCGGCGGTGTTCGGCCTGTCGAGCGCCAAGGCCAATGGCTACAACATGGCGCAGACGGCGAGCAACGGGCGCACGCTCCAGCAGAACCTGGACGCCATCACGGCGCGCATCAAGACGGACCAGCTGCCTTCCGGTCACTGGCTGTATCAGGGGTCCTCGTTCCCGAACTCCAAGACGGGCTGGGCGTCGTTCGGCCTGGCGGGCTTCGACCAGTACGTGTCCACGCAGTACAGCAGCGCGCTGGTGATGGCGGCCAACTGGGCGCTGGGCACGCAGCAGTCCAGCGGCCGGTGGAACGAGGACCACGACGGCTCGCCGGTGAACCACGGCAACGTGCCCATCACCGCGCGCTACATCGTGACGCTGGCGCAGGCGAAGCAGCGCGTGGACCCGGCGAAGGCGGCGCAGTACCAGGCGGCCATCGACAAGGCGGCCGCGTACCTGCGGGCCAACATCAACACGGCCACCACGGGCGTCTTCGACGACGGCATGCCGTACACGTTCCAGAAGTCGTGGGCCATCGTGGGCCTGAAGGCCGCGGGGCCGGGCGCGAATGGCGTGAACACCACCACCATCCAGACGCTGGCGAACCAGCTCATCGCGATGCCCGCGGTGAGCGGCAAGGGCTGGGGCCGCCTGCCGACGGGCGCGTCCGACGACTTCGCCACGGGCATCGCCGTGTACTCGCTGTGCCTGGCGGGCAAGGAGCCGGCGAGCAACACGCGCCTGTTCAATGCGATTGAGTGGCTGAAGACGAAGCAGGCGGCGGACGGAGGCTGGGAGCCGGGCTCGCCGGCGCGGGACATCCCGACGACGTTCGCGTCGCTGGGCCTGGCGTGCTTCGGCGACTTCAGCGTGGAGGTGTCCGTGGTGGGCGAGGACACGAAGATGTTCTCCATCCCCAACCCGGAGCCGAAGGAGACGACCTACACGATCAAGGTGAAGAACCACGGCTACCAGGCTGACACGTACACGCTGAGCACCACGGGCGGCCTGCCCGGCTGGACGGCCACGCTGAGCCGCCCCACGGTGTTCCTGGCCGCCGGCGCGGAGTCCACCGTGACGGTGACGGTGCGCGCCCCTGCGAACCTGCTGCCTTCGCTCCTGTCGGAGGTCACGGTGACGGCGTCCTCGGGTGGCGCGGTGGGTGTGTCGGCGTCGGCTCGCGTGCGGACGTACACGCCGCCGGAGCCCCCGGTGACGGGCGTGGCGACGACGACCACGATTCTCTCTCCGGCGGCGAACGCGAGCGTGACCATTGGCAATCAGGCGACCTTGTCCGCGCGGGTGCGGAATGCGTCGACCAATGCCGTGGTGACGGGGTCGCAGAAGGGCGTGGTCACGTTCTTCGTGGCGGGCGTGGCGATTGGCGCGGATGACGACGCGGACGGCGACGGCGTGTTCTCCCTCAATTGGACCATCGCGACGGACACGTGGTCCGCCACGGGCGCGCAGGACTACCGCGCGGTGTACTCCGGCGTGACGTTGCAGCCGGCCAGCCAGAACCTGCTGGGCAGCACGGCGGCGCAGACGCTGGTCATCAATCCCTATCCGTACACGACGCCGGAGGTCATCATGGGCAACCAGCCCGCGTTCCTCCGCGAGACGACGCTGAACGCGTGGGGCTTCGTGAAGCCGGCCACCAACGGCGCGTTCATCACCTACGCGGCGTTCATCGTGAATGGCGGCGCGCCGGTGGTGGTGAACCCCGAGCTGAGCGGCGGTCTGGTCTACATGCCGGTGGAGCTGGTGGAAGGGCCGAACATCATCCAGCTCACGGGCCGCGACAACCTGGGCGGTGTCACGACGAAGCAGATCAACCTGACGGTGGACCGCGTGCCGCCGGTCATCACCATCCAGTCGCCGGTGAACGGCCAGGTGGTGGGTGGGCTGGTGGATGTCATCAGCCAGATTGACGAGCAGACGCCGACGCGCGTGGAGACGCAGTGGGTGAACACCACGCTGCTGGAGTTCGGCACCGGTTCGGTGACGCACCCGGTGAGCCTGCCGAACTTCGGCGAGCAGGGCATCCTGGTGCGCGCCACGGACTCCGCGAACAACGTGACGGAAGCCGTGGTGCATGTGTTCGTGGATTCGGGCACGCCCACGGTGACGACGGACACGGCGGACGGGGCCACGTTCGGGCCTCGCGCGAACAATGCGCTGCCGTATGTGATTCGCGTGTCTTCCGTGTCCGCGACGACGGTGAAGCTGGGCAGCCAGCAGTTCCAGCTGCCGCGCGGCGGCGGTGAAATCCAGACGTCGGTGACGCTGGCGTCGGGCGTGAACACGCTGACCATCGACGCGACGAACGAGGCGGGCCGCACGACGCGCGTGACGCGCACGGTGCGCTACGACACGCAGGCGCCCACGGCGACGCTGGTGACGCCGGCTCCGGGCAGCACGGTGGGTGGCGTGGTGACGCTGACGGCGCGGGTGACGGATGCGCTGAGCAGCATCAAGAACGTGGCGTTCACGCGGGACGGGTCGGGCATCCGCGCCGGCACGCTCCAGTCGAACGGCACGTGGACCGCGGAGCTGGACACGCGCGAGCTGCTGGATGGCACGCACACGGTGGACGTGTGGATGACGGACGCGGTGGACAACTTCGTCATCCAGAGCTTCAGCTTCACGGTGAAGAACAACTAGCCGTCTGCCATTGACGGCGGTGCCCCTTCGGGGCGGGAGGTCCTCACGGGCCTTCCGCCCCGTTGTCTTTGGGGCGCATGCTGCACGGCATGCGTGCACACAGCAGGGCCGGCGTGTGGATGTTGTTGTTCGTGCTGCTCACGGGCTGCGCCAGCGGGCCCACGGTGCGGCTGCGCACGGAGCGGGGGACCCGGACGTATGCGCCGGTGACTTGGGACCGGCGGGTGCCGGTCAGTGCTCGGGAGTTCGAGGAGGCGCTAACGCGACTGGTGTTGGAGGTGCCGCTGACGGTGCGGTCACCGAGGGTGGTGCGCGCGGTCGCGAAGCAGGGAGCGCAGCTGGACCTGGGGCTCGGGTTCATGCTGCGGGACGGGTACGGACGGTGGTGCCGGGCGCATGAGGCTCCGGGGGACTGTCTGTCCTTGCTGGAGGATGGGGCGGGTTTCGGTGAACTGGACCGGCTGACGCTCGCGGTGGGCATGTCGCTGGACCCCTTGCGCGCGAGTATTGGAGCCGCGTTGCAGGACACGCTGAATCCGGAGTTCTTCGTGTCCGTGGTCTCGGGAGCGATTGCGTCCTGGGTGGTGTTGGCGGCGGCACCGGAGCCCCTGTTCACCAAGGCCGCGGCGGTGATTGCCGCTGTGTTCCTGGCGTACGTGGGCGTGCAGTCGTTCCTCACGGTGGTGCGCGCGTGCGGTGCGCTGAAGGATGCGACGGACCGGGCGCAGACGTTCCAGGAGTTGGAGGAAGCGGCGGAGGTCTTCGCGCAGGCGCTGGGACCTGAAGTGGCGCGGGTCTTCGTGCTCGCGGTGACGGTGCTGGTGAGTCACGGCGTGACGGTGGGGCTGTCATCCGCGCTCTCGTTGATGCCGCGCTTCCCGGACGCGGTGCGGCTGGGCTCGACACAGGCGGGCTTCAACCCGGCGCGCGTGCTGGACGTAAGCGCGGTGGCGGTGGTGGACGGCGTGGTGGAGGTGACGCTCGCGTCCACGGCGGTGGCCATGGCCACGAGGGGCCCGCCTCTTCCGAGTAGCGCAGGAGGCCCGGGCAAGTGGGTGCAGGTGAATGAGTCGATGTCCGACCGTGCTCGCGACTATCAGGCCCAGGTGACTGGAGCACCGAAGGGCTCCGCGTACCGGCTCAAGAGTGGAGACGATGAGGTCGACTTCGACGGCTACGACCTGGTCGACGATTTGCTGCTGGAGGCCAAGGGCCCGGGCTACGCGAAGTTCCTTGAGAATGATGCGCAGATGAAGAAGTTCTTCACTGGGTTCAATGGACTTCGCGCTCAGGCCCAGCGCCAGGTGGCAATGGCAGGAGGAAAGCGCATCCGCTGGATCGTGGCGGAGAAACCATTCGCGGATTTCCTCCGTGCGGCCTTCAGCCGTCTCCGTTTCAAGATTGAAGTCGCCTACATCCCTCCACGTCCTCCCGCCCCCTGAGGAGTCCTAGCCATGACCGAGACGTACTACGCGGGTTGCTACTGGCTGGCCCGCCCCGAACCGGTGGAGGACTGCGCCCGGCACCTTGAAGCCTTCCTTCGGGAGCTCGGCCCGCTCGAGCCTTCATGGAGCCGCTGGCATGAAGCGGCTGACTCGTACGAAGAGGCTCGAAGACTTCAGGTCCAGACGGATGCACCGACACTGACGAAACTCCTCGGCCGGAAGCGCAATCGGTCTCTCGACAGTTCCAACTTCTGGCTCTGGGCGGGCGAGAACGAGGATGAGACCTCCGCGGTCAATGGCTTCTGCGGGGGATCCTCCCCCCATGTGAACTCGGTCTGTGTCCTGGAACCGCCGGCCCGAGGCCCGGTCGCGGAGCGGGTGCTGACCGCGCCCGTCCTGACCCGCGTGGTGCGTGCCATGGCGCTCGCATGGCAACCCGAGTTCGCCCTGGCGACCTCTGAACAGCACCGGGACCTCGTGGCAGCGTCCCCTTCCGACACCCACGTCGGCTGGGTCACCTACCTCGCCGACTTCCGCGGCCCCGTGCCCCCGCTGCCCTCCTCCGTCCAGGTGGAGCACATCCCGGACCGGGGCACGCTCATCACCCTCACTCAGGAGAAGTTCAGCGTCTCCAACCCCGCCCACGTCGCCCTCGCCGCCGACGTCCAGGCGCGCCTCCAGGCGGCGGGGCTGCTCACCCCGCTTCGCCCCTGGGGCACCTGAGCCGCGTCAGCGCCGCCCGGCCTTCGCGAACCTTCGCAGCAGCGCCTCGTGCGCCGGGTGGCGGGCCACCATCGCCTCCGCCTCCGGCAACTCGAAGTCCGCGAACTCGAACCCCGGCGACACCGTGCAGCCCACCAGCGTGTACGCGCCCAGCGGCTCCGCCGCCTGCAGCACGCCCGCCGGCACCAGCACCTGCGGTTGATGGCCCTGCGTCACGTCCCGCCCCAACACCGGGGACTCCAGCCGGCCGTCCTCGTGCACCAGGTGCAACGCCATCGGCTCCCCGTCGTGGAACAGCCACAGCTCGTCCGCGCCCACCACCCGGTGCCACGCGGAGAACTCCCCCCGCTGCAACAGGTAGTAGATGGCCGTCCCCGCGGACCTGCGCCCTCGCAGCGTCTGCACCTGGAACGCCGCCCGGTAGGTCTCTCGGTAGTAGCCGCCCTCCGGATGGGGCTTGAGGTCCAGCCTCCTCACCAGCTCTTCAACCATGGTGGGCACAGTCTAACGCCACGCCCCCTCAGGGCTTCTTCTTCTGCTGCTGCATCGCGGACGCCACCAGGTTCATCAGCTTCAGCTGCACCGGCGTCAGCCGCCGCAGGTTGCGCATCAACCGCCGCATCTCCGGCACGTCCTCCTCCGTCCGCACCCGGGGCTTCTCCTTCGGCGGCGGCGCCGCGAACTCCTCCCCCAACCCCAGCAGGTCGTGCGGCGGGATGTTCAGGACGACGCACAGACGGCGCAGGTTCTGCACGCTCGGCAGCATGTGGCCCCGCTCCAGCCGGCCATACACCTCAGACGCCATGCCGATGCGGTCAGCCACGTCCGCCTGCGTCAGACCCAGCTTCACCCGCACATTCCGTGCCGCCGAGCCGAGGATTCCCGCCAGTTCCGTGTCCATGCCCTTGTCCCGGGTGCGAAGCGCCTCCATGGCACCGGGCGCTGGGCATAACCCTGAAGGTCGGGTCATGTCACCTTACCTCTGGCGTTTTTTCCGCCTCCCCCATCCGACCCGGGACGTCCCCCAAAACCTCCCGGTCCGCCCTCTCAGGGGGTGGGCTCGGGCACGGGTGCGCGCCGGCGCTCGGCCGCGGTGAAGAGCAGGGCCATGGGCAGCCCCAGGAACACCGCGTGCCACACAATCTGGAGGAACTGCGGAACGCTCAGGAACCAGGGGAAGTAGCCGCGCGCCAGCAGTTGGAAGTCCACCAGCCACACGAAGATGCCGAAGAGCATCCCCACCGCCGCCTGGAACTCCCAGCGCCCCCGCCCGTCCAACGGCAGCATCGCGTCCAGCAGCGCGTACACCACGCC
>NZ_RAWN01000254.1:0-11730 GCF_003668895.1 Corallococcus sp. AB045 | reverse complement strand
GGACGGGAGCGCGGGCGGGCGGGAGCGTGGGCCATCGGTGGGTCGTGGGGGTACGGGGAGCGGGTTCCTTCAGGTGGGAAACACAGCGGTGCCGCGGAGCGTGCCCGGCTTCAACGCCGGAGCACGGAACCAGGACAACGGCTGGCGTCCTGACCGCCTGTCTAC
Organism: Corallococcus sp. AB045; assembly: GCF_003668895.1. Lineage (NCBI taxonomy): Bacteria > Pseudomonadati > Myxococcota > Myxococcia > Myxococcales > Myxococcaceae > Corallococcus > Corallococcus sp. AB045. Next base: position 11,565 of record NZ_RAWN01000254.1, on the reverse strand, counting down.
GCGAAACAAGGACTCGTGGATTTCCGAGGGTAGGGAGAAACCTCTTGGAGGAAACGGGTCAGTGACATTCCTGTCGCCTGCTTTGCGCGCGAGGTCCACCACGCGACAGAAGACACGGCTCTGGACGGGAACGGAACGCATCCTCCCGGAACCATACCCCGTGCGAGGCCAGGCGGGGGCCCGCCCCGAGGGATGACGCGACTTGCGCCCATGGCGGAGGGTTGCGGCCGGAGCGGATGGCCCAGGGTCTCCCAGGAGATGGGAAAACGGGGCGGTCGCCACCCGGGGGTGGTGGGTCCTGTCCCTCCCCATCTCAGGGCTTCTTCGCCTCGCGAGGCTCCCGGGCCTCCCGGGGTTCGGTGTCTCCGCGCTCCAGCTTGCGGTAGAGCGTCTTGCGGTCCACGCCCAGGATGCGCGCGGCGAGCGTGCGGCTGCCGCCCACCGCCTCCAGCACGCGGTGGATGTAGCGGCGCTCCAACTCCTCCAGCGTCACCAGCTCCGACGGGTCCGTGTTCTCCGGCACCACGCGCGGCGTGCTGTAGTTGCGGATGCGCTCCGGCAAGTCATCCACCGTGAGCTGTTCGAAGGACGTGAGCGCCACGGCGCGCTCGATGCAGTTCTGCAACTCGCGCACGTTGCCCGGCCACCCGTAGGCCAAGAGGCGCTGCGCCGCCGCGGGGGACAGGCCCACCACCTTCTTGCCCGTGCGGGACGCGAACTGCTCCACGAAGCGCTGCGACAGCAGCAGCACGTCGTTGCCGCGCGCGCGCAGCGGAGGCAGCTCCAGGCCAATGACGTTGAGCCGGTAGTAGAGGTCCTCGCGGAAGCGGTTCTCCTCCACCGCCAGCTCCAGGTCGCGGTTGGTCGCCGCGACGATGCGCGCGTCGAAGGGCGTCTCCGTGTCCCCGCCCACCGGGCGCACCACGCGCTCCTGCAACGCGCGCAGGAGCTTCGGCTGGAGCGTCATGGGCAGCTCGCCCACTTCATCCAGGAACAGCGTGCCGCCGTGGGCCTTCACGAACAGGCCCGTGCGTGACGCCTTCGCGTCGGTGAAGGCGCCCTTCGCGTGGCCGAACAGCTCGCTCTCCAGGAGCTGCTCCGGCATGGCCGCGCAGTTGATGGCCACGAAGGGCCCCTCCTTGCGCCGGCCCCGCGCGTGGAGGGCGCGCGCGGCGACCTCCTTGCCCGTGCCGCTCTCACCTGTGATCAGCACCGTGGCGTCCACGTCCGCCACCCGGTCGATGAGCGCGTACGCCTGCTTGAGCGCGGGGCTCTCTCCCACGAGCGCGCCGTCGTCCTGGCGTTGGTCCAGGGCCTGTCGCAGCCGGCGCACCTCCGCGCGCAGGGCGCGGTGTTGCACGGCGCGCTCCAGCACCAGCACCAGCGCGTCCAGGTCGATGGGCTTGGTGATGAAGTCGTAGGCGCCCGCGCGGATGGCGGCCACCGCCGTCTCCAGGCTGCCGAAGGCGGTGACGACCACCACGGGGATGTCCGGCCGGTTGAGCACGATGCGCTCGCACAGCGCCAGTCCGTCCATGCCGGGCATGCGCAGGTCGGTGAGGACGGTGTCGAAGTCCTCGGCGGCCAGCTTCTGGAGGGCTTCGTCCGCGGCGGCCACGGCCACGGGCTGGAAGCCCCGGCGCTGGAGGCCCTTCTCCACCATGGCGCGCATCTCGCGCTCGTCTTCGACAATCAGGATGCGGCCTGGCATGCGTCCTTCCCTGGCGGCAGGTAGATGGAGAAACAACTCCCACGGCCCAGCTCGCTTTTCACGTCAATCCAGCCGCCGTGGTCCCGCACCATCCCATAGGAGACGGACAACCCGAGCCCCGTTCCCTCGCCCACGTCCTTGGTGGTGAAGAAGGGCTCGAAGACGTGGGGCAGCACGTCCGCGGGAATGCCCGAGCCCTCGTCCTCCACGTCCAGCCGCACCCAGTCCTGCTCCGGGCCGCCCACGTCCGCGGGCGGCGTGGCGCGCAGCACCTGCGAGCGCACGCGCAGGGTGCCGGGCTGGTTCATCGCGTGGAGGGCGTTCATCACCAGGTTGGTGAGCACCTGCTGGAACTGCCCCGAGTCCACCTCCACGGTGAAGCCCGGGGGCACCTCCTGGGACAGCATCACGCCCTTCTTGGTGGCCATGGGCTTGAGCAGCGACAGCGTGCGCTCCGCCAGCAGGGACAAGTCCTCCGGCGCGCGGGACGGCGTGCGGCGCCGGGCGAAGTCCAACAGCTGCCGGATGATGCCGGTCATGTGCTGGGCCTGCTGGAAGATGATGCGGGCGCACTCGTTCACCTCGTCGCCCTCCGCCTCGCCGGAGGAGACCATCTTCGCGCGGCCCATGACGACGTTGAGCGGCGTGCCCAGCTCGTGCGCCACGCCGGACGCGAGCTTGCCCACCGTGGTGAGCCGGTCCGCGTGCCGCAGGTGCTCCACCGTGCGCAGGCGCGCCGCCGTCTCCACGGCCAGCCGCGCGCGTGTCTCCTCCAACTGCTCACCCATCCGGTTCATGGCCACCGCCAGCGTCGTCAGTTCGTCGCCGCGCTCGCGCCGCAGGGGCACGCGCGCGGTGAGGTCGCCCTCGCCAATCCGTCCGGCCAGGTGCACCAGCTGCTCCACGGGCTGGCCCACCAGCTTGCGGCCCATGGCCATGGCGGCCAGGAGGAAGAACAGGGAGAGCGCCGCCGTGGCGATGAAGGTGCCCACCACGGTGGTGCGCACGTGCATCTCCTGTTCGGACATGGACTCGGTGATTTCAATGGCGCCCATGCGCCGGCCCAGGAACACCGGCGTGTATGAGCGCAGCACGCCCGGGCTGGTGGTGTTGTCCATCAGCCAGCCGTCGTTGCCCGCGCGCAGGCTGAGCAGCAGGGCCGGGGGCAGCGCCGGTGCGAAGCCGGAGCCCGGTCCACCGTCCAGCCACACCCAGCGCAGCCGCACCTGCTCCTGGAAGCGGTTGGCCTGGTGGAGGAGCGTGAGCGCTTCGGCCTCACCCGCCAGCTGCCACGCCTTGCCAATTGAGCCAGCCAGCGTGTGACCGAGCAGGCGGTGGTCATGCTGCGTGTCGATTTCCGACCGGGCGAGCTCCCGGTTGACCTGGAACGCCTGGAGCCCCGCCATCACCGCGACGGCGAGCAGCACGAGGGCCAGGGTGAATTTGCGAGCGAGCTTCACGGAAGAGGCAACCCCCGGTTCGTGCGTGAGGGGGAAGGAACACACGGACCGGGGAGGTACGCTACGGGTACCGCGGGTGCTGCGTCACGACAGTGTGTGGCTAGTTGCTGCTCGAGCCTTCAACCGGAGCGGCGGGGGCCTTCTGGGAGGTGCCCTGCTTCGCCTTCTTCGCCTTGGCGCCGGCCTTCGCCTGGGCGGCGGGCGCGCTCTTGGCGGGCTTGGGGGCGGCGGCGAACGCGCCCATGGAGGCGAGAGAGAGGGACAGGCCGAGGACCAGGGCGGAAGTGCGCTTCATGGAGAGACTCCGTGTCAGGCCCGCGAGGTGTGAAGTGGGGTGCGGGGCTGACCGGAGCTAGAGCATTGGCCATGCCAACACGCGCCTCCGAGTGGCGCGCTGCCAACGCGGGGCCGGATGTCCATGCATGCCTGGGGCACATTGCCCCGACGGGGGCAGGATGCCCCGGAACTCCACGCGGCATGACGGATCCACGTCTCTCCAGGGCACGTGGCATGCGCCATGCTCCTCCGCACTCGAATGACGAACGCACCTCCGCGAGAAGAAGCAACGCACGCCGCGCGCATCCTGGTGGCCGAGGACGACGACGCGATGCGCACGATGCTCGTGCGCACGCTGATGCGCGCGGGCTACACGGTGGTGGAGGTGGAGGACGGCTTCGAGCTGGGTGACTACGTGGCGATGATGCAGGGCCACGGCGGCACGCTGGCTCCGCCGGACCTCATCGTCAGCGACGTGCGCATGCCGGGGCGCACCGGTCTGGAGGCGCTCGGGAGGCTGCGCGCCCAGGGCATCGCGTGCCCCGTGCTGCTGCTCAGCGCCTTCGCGGATGAGGAGACGCACGCGGAGGCCCTGCGGCTGGGCGCTCGGCAGCTGTTGGACAAGCCGGTGGACCTGGACGTGCTGAAGGAGGCGGTGCGCGACGCGGTGGCGCACCCCTGAACAGGCCCCTGAAGGCTCAGGCCGGAGTTCCTGCGTCGGCGGGCGGGGCCTCGGGGGCGGGCTGCCCGTTGAGCTCCGCGCGCAGCCGCTCGCGGTCCAGCTCATTCTCCCAGCGGGACACGACGATGCTGGCGACGCCGTTGCCAATGAAGTTGGTGATCGCGCGCGCCTCGCTCATGAACCGGTCGATGCCCAGGATGAGCGCCAGCCCCGCCACCGGCACGGACGGCACCACCGCCAGCGTGGCGGCCAGGGTGATGAAGCCCGCGCCCGTCACTCCGGAGGCGCCCTTGGACGTGAGCATCGCCACGCCCAAGAGCGTGGCCGTCTGCGTGAACGTGAGGTCCACGTTGAGCGCCTGGGCCACGAACAGCGCCGCCATGGTGAGGTAGATGTTGGTGCCGTCCAGGTTGAAGGAGTAGCCGCTGGGCACCACCAGCCCCACGACGGACTTGGAGCAGCCCAGCCGCTCCAGCTTCTGCATCAGCGGCACCAGCGCGGACTCCGACGATGACGTGCCCAGCACCAGGAACAGCTCCGCGCGGATGTAGCGCAGGAACTTCAGGATGGAGAAGCCCGTCACCCGAGCGACGAGCCCCAGCACGACGACGACGAAGAGCACGCACGCCAGATAGAAGCACCCCATCAGGCGCAGCAGCGGGCCCAGGCTGGTGATGCCGTAGGCGCCCAGGGTGAAGGCCATGGACGCGCCCGCGCCAATGGGCGCCAGCTTCATCACCGTGCCAATCATGTGGAAGAAGGCCTTGGAGAGCGCCTCGAAGAGGACGACCACGGGCTTCGCCGTCGCGCCAATGGCCGTGAGCGAGAAGCCGAACAGCAGCGCCAGCAGCAGCACCTGGAGCAGGTCGCCCTCGCCGGTGAAGGCGTCCACGAAGGTGCGCGGGATGATGTGCAGCAGGAAGCCCATGGTGGACTGGTCATGCGCCTGCTGGGCGAAGCGGGCCACGGCGCTCGCGTCCAGCGTGCGCGGATCCACGTTGAAGCCGACGCCGGGCTTGAGCACCGTCACCACCAGCGCGCCGATGATGAGCGCGAACGTGGAGATGACCTCGAAGTAGAGCAGTGCCTTGCCGCCCACCCGGCCCACCTTCTTCATGTCCGCCACGTTGGCCACGCCCAGCACCACGGTCAGGAAGATGACCGGGGAGATGAGCATCTTCACCAGCGCGATGAACCCGTCGCCCAGCGGCTTGAGCTTCACCGCGGTGGCCGGCGCGAAGTGGCCCAGCAGGCCTCCCGCGAAGATGGCGGCCAGCACCCAGAGGTAGAGGCGCGAGGACTTGGAGTGGCCCCCAGAGGGGTTGGAGCTGTCGGCGCTCATGGTCGTGTATTCCCCCTCAGACCGACTTCTGCTCGGCTTCGTCCTTCTCGAACAGCTGCTCCAGCTCACGGCGCGCGCGGACGATGACCTCCATGAACTTCTTCTCGTCCTTGAAGACCTTGGCGCTCTCCAGCATCAGGGCCTCGTCGTGCTCGCGGAAGCGCTCCACGGAGCGGCGGGCCTCCGCGAAGGTGAGCCCCAGCTCCTGGAGCACGTCGCCGGCCATGGTGAGGCTCGCGTCGAACGTCTCACGGATGAGATGGGTGACGCCCATGTCCAGCAGCCGGTACGCGTGCTCGCGGTTGCGCGCCCGCGCGTAGATGGTCAGGTGCGGGAAGTGCTCCTTCACCATCTGCGCGGTGCGCAGGGACGCGGCCATGTCGTCGATGGCCAGCACGAACACCTTGGCCTTCTCCGCGCGGGCGGCGCGCAAGAGGTCCAGCCGGGACGCGTCGCCGTAGAACACCTGGTTGCCGAAGCGCTGGATGAAGTCGATGTGCTCCGCGCTCGCGTCGATGGCGGTGAACCCGATGCGGCGGGCGCGCAGCAGGCGGGCCACCACCTGCCCCACGCGCCCCATGCCCGCGATGATGACCGGGTGGTCCTCCTCCGGGGATACGTCGTATTCGCGCTGCGGGCCCTTGTGCTTGAAGCGCGGCGCCACCCAGCGCTCGTGGATGGCGGACAGGAACGGCGTCACCACCATGGACAGGCCCACCACCAGCACCAGCAGGTCCGCCTGCTCGCGGTCCATCACGTGGAAGGACACGGCCAGGGAGAAGAGGACGAAGGCGAACTCACCGCCCTGCGAAATCACCACCGCCAGGCTCTCCGCGGAGCCCGGCTTCTTCAGCCCCACGCGCCCCAGTCCGTACAGCACCAGCGCCTTGAGGAACGTGAGGCCCAGCACCAGCGCCAGCACGCGCAACGGCTCGCGCGCGAGCAGCGCCAGGTTCACGGACATGCCCACGGCGATGAAGAACAGGCCCAGTAGCAGGCCCTTGAAGGGCTCGATGTCCGCCTCCAGCTCGTGGCGGTACTCGGACTCCGACAGCAGCACGCCCGCGAGGAACGCGCCCAGCGCCATGGACAGGCCCACCGCGCTGACCAGCGACGCGGTGCCCACGACCACGAGCAGCGCCGTCGCGGTGAACAGCTCCTGGCTGTGCACGGACGCCACCGCGCGGAACACCGGCCGCAGCAGGTAGCGGCCCGCCACCACCACCACCAGCACCGCGCCCACGGCCTTCACGGCCATCAGCCACCCGGCCTCCGTGGCCGGCGTGTCGGACCTGCCCAGCAGCGGCAGCACGGCCAGCAGCGGGATGACGGCCAGGTCCTGGAACAGGAGGATGCCGAAGGCCAGCTGCCCGTGCTCGGTGGTGAGCTGGTTCTTCTCCCCGAGCAGTTGGAGCGCGAACGCGGTGGAGGACAGCGACAGGCCGAAGCCCGCGACGATGGCCGCGCCCCAGGACAAACCCAGCGCCTTCGACACGCCCGCGAGCAAGAGGCCCGTCAGCACCACCTGCGCGCCGCCCATGCCGAACACGGAGCGGCGCAGGTTCCACAGGCGCGACGGCTGCAATTCCAGGCCAATGACAAACAGCAGCAGCACCACGCCCAGCTCCGCGGTGTGGAGGACGTTCTCCACGTCGGAGATGAGGCCCGCGCCATACGGTCCGATGGCCGCGCCCGCCGCCAGGTAGCCCAGCACGGAGCCCAGCCCCAGCTTCTTGAAGAGGGGCACGGCGACAACCGCGGCGGCCAGGAACACCAGCGCCTGATGCAGGAAGGACATAAGGCGCCTGCATGGCACGCTGAAGGCCACCTCGGCAACAGGCGTGGGGTGAGGCTCAGGCCTGCTGGGTGGGCATGAGGGTGAGCTGCTGGAAGTTGATGTGCCGCGGCAGGGCGGTGGCGAAGGCGATGATGCCCGCGACCTCCTCCGGCGACATCCAGGTGAGGGACTTCCGGGCGCTGTCCAGCCAGGCCCGAGCGCCCGGGTCGGTGTTGCCGTCGTGCAGCGCGGTGTCCACCAGCCCCGGCTCCAGGGCCATCACGCGGACGAAGCGGGGGCCCAGCTCCGCGCGCAGGTGGCGGGACAGGTGGGTGACGGCGGCCTTGGTGGCCGCGTAGACGTTGAAGTTCGGGGCCACCGTCTGCGCGACGACGGACGACACGTTGATGAGGTCCGAGCGCCCGCCCGCCTTCGCCGCCGCCAGCAGCGGCTCCACGAAGGTCTCCACGACGCGCACGGTGGCCTTCACGTTCAGGTCGATCATCCGCTCCCAGTCCTCCGTGGGATGCGCCTCCATGGGCGTGGGCCGCATGTACCCGGCGTTGTTGAGGACCAGGTCCGCGACGCCCAGCTCGCCCGCGATGGCCTTCGCGGCCTCCTTCACGGACTTCGCGTCCAACACGTCGGTACCCAGGGCGAGCGCCCGGCCACCTCCTTGCGTGATGGTGGAGGCGAGCGAGTCCAGCCGCTCCTTGCTGCGTGCGAGCAGGGCGACGCTCGCACCGTCCCGCGCGAGTCGCAGGGCGGTGGCGGCGCCGATGCCGCTGGAAGCGCCGGTGATGACGGCGACGCGGCCGGACAGAGGCAGGGTAGGGGATGCCATGGGAGGACTCCTGCTCGCGCTTGGGAAGGGGGGCTGCTGTCGCGAGACAGGACAAGGGATAGGAAACGGGCGCTTCCGGGAGTAGGTCTGGAATCCGGATGGACTCCTGAAGAAAACTCAGGAATGGCCCTGACCCCGCTCAATGCGTTGCACCAGTTCATCGCCGTCGCGCGGCACCGCAGCTTCGCGGCAGCCGCGGCGGAGCTGGGCGTGTCCGCCTCCGCGCTGAGTCACACGGTGCGCCAGCTGGAGGAGCGGCTGGGCGTGCCGCTGCTGTCGCGCACGACGCGCAGCGTGGCGGTGACGGCGGCGGGACGACGGTTGGTGGATCAAGCCGGGCCGGGCGTGGCGCAGGCGCTGGGGGCGCTCAAGGACGCGTCCGCGCGGCCCGGCGAGGTGACGGGCGCGCTGCGGCTGACCCTGCCGTCCACCGCGCTGCCCTTCGTGCTCACGCCACTGCTGGCCTCGTTCCGCGAGCGCCATCCCCAGGTGGAGCTGGACCTGGTGGTGGAGAACCGCAAGGCGGACATCGTCGCGGAGGGCTTCGATGCGGGCATCCGGCTGGAGGAGTACCTGGAGCGGGACATGGTGGCGGTGCGCATCGCGCCCCCGTTCCGCTTCATCGTGGTGGGTACTCCGGAGTACCTGGAGCGCCACGGCACGCCGGTGAAGCCGAAGGATCTGCTCCAGCACGACTGCTTCACCTACCGCTCGTCCAACACCGGCGCGCTGCTGCCGTGGGACTTGGAGAAGGGCTCGCGCACGTGGCGGCTGCCGGTGCGTGGCACCGTCACCACCAACGACGAGCGCGTCTGGCTGGGGCTGGCGGAGGCCGGACTGGGCCTGGCGTACGTGCTGGAGTCACAGGTGGAGGCGCAGCTGAAGGCGGGCACGCTGCGCCGCGTGCTGGAGGAGTACGCCGCGTCCGTGCCGGGCCTCTTCCTCTACTTCCCCAGCCGAGCGCAGGTGTCACCCGCGCTGCGCGCCTTCCTGGAGCACGCGCGCCAGGTGCTCACCCCTCCCGCGAGGAGGAAGGGGCGCTGAATCAGTGCTCGTAGGTGTCGCGCGGACGCGACATGCCGCCAGAGGCCGCGGCCTGCGGGGCGGCGACGGGCATGCCGATGTGCGCCACGGGCAGCGTGAAGGTGAAGACGCTGCCGGTGCCCAGGATGCTCTCCGCGCGGATGGAGCCGCCGTGCGCCTCCACCAGGCCCTTGGCGATGGCCAGCCCCAGGCCGGTGCCCCGGCTGGCCGCGTCGCGCGCCTGCCAGTAGCGGTCGAAGATGTGCGGCAGCGCGTCCGGCGCGATGCCATTGCCCGTGTCGCGCACGTCGAAGGACACCTCGCCGCCGCGCATCACCGCCTTCACCGCCAGCGTGCCGCCCGGCGGGGTGAACTTCACGGCGTTGCCCATCAGGTTGCCCATCACCTGGAGCACGCGGCTGCGGTCGCACTTCACGCGCAGCCCCTCCGTGGGCAGGTCCGCCTCCAGGTGCAGCCCCTTGGCCTCCGCCAGCGGCCGGATGGCCTCCAGCGCCTCCGTGGCCAGCGCCACGGCGGTGTGCTCGCCCAATTCCAGCGGCAGGTGGCCCGCCTCCAGGCGGCCCCAGTCCAGCAGGTCGGAGATGAGCCGCGACATGCGCTCCGCCGCGTCGTTGATGCGCGTGGCCTGCTTCGCCACCGCCTCGCCGCCCGGCTTGCCCGCCGTGCCGCGCAGGAGCAGCGCCGCGCCCAGCTGCACCACGCCCAGCGGGTTCTTCAGGTCGTGCGACACCACCGCGAGCAGGTCCTCGCGCGCGCGCGCCGCCCGGCGGGACTCACCCACCAGCCGCGCGTTGTCGATGGCCAGGCTCGCGCGCAGGCACAGGTCCTCCGCCAGCGCCAGGTCGTCCGGGCCGTAGCGGCGGCCGGAGCCGGAGCTCACGAACGTCACCGCGCCCAGCGTGTGGCCGCGCGCGCGCAGCGGGATGATCATGTACGAGCGCGCCTGCAACGCCTCCAGCATCGCCGGGTGCGCGGGCTCCGCCGCCGCCGCGCGCAAGAGCGACTCCGTCACGGCGGGCACCAGCTCCGGCTCGCCCGTGCGCAGCACGCGCAACAGGCCCACGGGCGCGTCCTCGCGGAGCTCCGTGCGCATGGGCAGTCCCCGGGCGCGCTCCTGCTGCGTCGGATCCAGGCACGCCACCGCCGCGCGGCCCACCCACGGGCCCTGCTCCAGCGCGTCCACCAGACACCAGTCCGCCAGGTCCGGCACCGCCAGGTGCGCGAGCAGCGTGTACATGCCCTGCGGATCCGGCGGGTGCGTGAACAGCGTCGTCATCGCCTGGTACAGGAAGGAGCGGCGGCGCTCGGCGGTCTCCACCTCCGCGCGCGCGGCCTGCTCCAGCTCCAGCGCGCGCGAATAGACGGCCTCCGCTTCCGTGAGCGCCCGCGCCGTCACCAGCACGGTCGGGGACGCATCCGCGTCCGTGCCCAGCGGCGTGAGCACCAGCGCGTGCCGGCGGATGCCCTGCGCGCCCGGCCAGGGTGCCTCCACGGTGGTGGACTCCCGCAGCGTCACCACGCGGACGCGCGCGGACTCCAGCGCGGCCAATGCCTCGTGCGGCAGGCCCAGCTCGCTCCAGTGCCGGCCCGCCAGCGCGCCTGCTTCACGGCCGAGCGCCCGGGCGCCCGCGGCGCTACACGACACCAGCCGGCCCGTGCCATCCAACAGGTAGGCAGGGTCGGGGATGGCGGCGAACACCGCTTCGTAGGCCAGACCGGTTATGGGCGCGCTCATCAGGAAGAAGGGGCTGGGGGAAGGCCCGGATTGGACCCGATATTGACACTCCGTTCCAGGCCCGCCATTCCGGCCACGAACTCCCTGAAATGAATTTCACTCAACCAACACTTCAGGTGAGCCGACCCGTGGGCTACATCAGGGCCAGCAGCCGCCGCGCGATCTGCCCGAGCGGCAGGACCTCGTGCGCCAGGTTGGCGCCCACCACCACGGCGGGCATGCCGTAGACCACGGATGTCGCCTCGTCCTGGGCGATCACCCGCCCGCCCGCCTGGTGCAGGTCCCGGATGCCGTCCAGGCCGTCCTGCCCCATGCCGGTGAGCACCACCGCCAGAGCCGTCTGCCCGTAGGCGCGGGCCACGCTGCGGAACAGCCAGTTGGCGGACGGCCGGAAGCCCTGGATGGGCGCGGCGCCGGACACCTGCGCGCGGTGGTCCGTGGTGACACCCAGGTGCTTGTCGTCCGGGGCCAGGTACACGGTGCCAGGGGTGAGGGGCTCGCCGTCCTCGGCCACCTTCACGCGCAGCTTGGTGGCCGTGCCCAGCCACGTGGCCAGGCCGGAGCCGAAGCCCAGCGCGATGTGCTGCACCAGCAGGATGGGGGGCGGGGGCGTGTCCCTGCCTCCCAGGTCGGACAGGATGCGGTAGAGCGCGGCGGGGCCTCCGGTGGACGCGGCCATCGCCAGCACGGCGGG
>NZ_RAWN01000253.1:0-11768 GCF_003668895.1 Corallococcus sp. AB045 | reverse complement strand
GCCGGGGGCCGGTGGGGGCCTGCACCTTCGCGGTGCTGTTGGCGGTGTCCTCGTAGCGCAGCTCCGAGTCACCCAGCGTGATGACGTCGCCGTTGGCGAGGAGCGTCTCCTCGGAGATGGGCTCGCCGTTGACGATGGTTCCGTTGCCGGAGCCCATGTCACTGACCATCCAGCCGGCGGACTCCTTGCGCAGCGTCACGTGCTTGCGCGAGACGGACGTGTCCTGGATGCAGATGGGGTTGTCGGTGGCGCGGCCGACCGTGTACTCGAGCTCGGAGAGCGCGAACTCCTCGCCCTCCATGGGGCCGGCGACGACGACGAGCTTCGCGGGGCGGGCCGCGGCGGCACCGGCGGTCGACCGGCGGACCGGCGCGCGCGAACCAGTCCCCGAGGAGGGCGTACCGGATGTAGGCCGTCGGCGGGCGGGGGGAGGTGCGTTCGACATGGAGGTCACCGCGTCCTGCTGAGGGGGGCACGGGCCCTAAAGCTCGTGCTCATAGGCTTTTTCCTGCGCGAGATTGTGGCAGCGATGCTCGGCCGTAGGGAAGCGTCTCCGTACGTCTTCCAGGGTCGCGACCGCATCCCGTCGGCTGCGGAACTGAACCGCCCGCTGGAACTGCATCATCAGCTGGCTGCAGCGGTGGTCCAGCTCCGTTGAAATCTGGGCGATCCGCTCCCGGACGTCCTCGTAAAGCTCCGGCTTTTCGTCCAGCGCTTCCAGGGTGATCCACGCGGCGCGGTACTCCCGCCACGCCTTGAACAGGTTCTCCGCGCCCACGTCCTTGAGCTCGTAGAAGCGGGCCCCCGCCTTCGCGGCCTCCCGGGCGGAGGAGACCAGCTGATCCGGCGGCAGCTCCGGCACCGGGATGACCTCCAGCCGCAGGTTCCAGATGCGCCACGGGTCGCGGCCGGGCGGGTTGAGGGCGTTGTCGAAGAGGAGCTGGTTGTTGGCGTTGCGCCGCAGGAGGCTGGGCGGGAGGACCTGCTCCAGCTCACGCTCGGCCGTCTGCGCAGTGTCCGGGGGCACCCAGCCCAGGGACACGCCGTTGAGGGACAGGTTGACCTCGTCCCGGGCGATGCCGCTGGCCTGGTAGTGCAGCACCGCCACCGCGCGCGTGGGGGACACGAAGCGGAAGTCGAAGAGCTTGTCGTCGGCGTGGACCCAGCGCACACCGTCGCCCAGGCCGAAGGAGTCCGTCACCGGCTCCATGCCCAGCTTGAAGGGTTCGCGGCCCGGGAGCCGGATGGCCGTGGGGGCCGCGAGCGCCACGAGCAGCGTCACCACGCCCAGCGCGGCCACGACCGCCAGCGACGCGAAGCCGATGCGCTTGGGCAGCGACTGGCGCTGCCAGAAGAGGAGGAACCGGCCCTGGAGCGACTTGCCCAGCTGACGCCGCTTGCGGGCCTTGTCGGCGGCGGACGAGGGCTCGACCTTCGCGACGACCGTCACCGGGCCGTTGGGCACGGGCTGGGCGACGGAGTCCTCCAGGTCGGCGGGCACGGGCAGGGTGGCGTCACCCTCCACGTCCGGAGCGGGTACGCGGGCCAGTGGGGATTCGCCCGGCGGCGGGCCGGGGGGGATCCAGGCCGGAGGAGGCGCCACGGCCGGTGCGGCGGGCCCGGGCGCGACCTGGCCCGTGAAGGTCCCCGAGGCCCGAGTCTCCTCGGGGGCCGCGGAGAAGTCATCGTCCTGGCCGACGAAGGTCGAGGGCTCGCTGGAGTCGATCGCGGCGGCGGGCGCGCTCACGACGCGGACCGGCGGGGCCACGAGCGGACTGACCGGGGTGATGGGCCGGAGTTCGAGGAGCGTCCGCTCCTCGGGCTCCTCCATCGCCGGCGGAGGCAGCGCGGGCGAGGCCTCCTGCTGCGGCGGCGCCACTTCCAGGGGCGGCGCTTCCGGGGCCGCCGGAATCGCCATCAGCGTGCGCTCCTCGGGCTCGTCCAGCTCCGGGAAGGGCAGCACGGGAGGCGGCACGGCGGCGGGATTGGGCGAGCCCACCGTGGAGATCGCCATCAGCGTGCGCTCCTCGGGCTCGTCCAGCTCCGGGAAGGGCAGCACGGGAGGCGGCGCGGCGGCGGGCTCGGGTGCGGCCGCCGTGGGAATCGCCATCAGCGTGCGCTCCTCGGGCTCGTCCAGCTCCGGGAAGGGCAGCACGGGAGGCGGCGCGGCGGCGGGCTCGGGTGCGGCCGCCGTGGGAATCGCCATCAGCGTGCGCTCCTCGGGTTCGTCCGGCACCATGGGGGCCAAGCCCACGGGAGGCGGTGCGACGGAAGGCCGTGCTGGAGGCGGCGGAGCCATCAGCCCCGGCGGCGACATCAACGGCAGGCCGGGCGCGGAAGCCGCGGCACCCCGGGCCGCCGGAGCAGTGGACGCGCGCGCGGCGCCAAGCCCCAGCGAGGGACGGTTCAGCGCGGGCGCACCGACACCGGGCAGGTTCGCGACGGCGTGCCGCTTCGCGGGAGCCGCTGGTTCAACGGGAACTGCCACGACCTTCTCCGGAGCGGAGGTCCCCGTCGGGGCAGGAGTTCCGGCCGCGGGAAGCTCGATCGCCGTGGGGTGCGAGGGCGCAGGGGCAGCCTCCGGCGCGGACGACCGGCCCGGTCCCGAGGCACCGACCGCTGACAGTCCCGGCCCGGAGGCCCGGACGGAGGCGGAAGCGCCCGAAGCCTTGTTCGCCGCCGAGGCGCTCAGCACCGGGGGGCCAGCAGGAGCCTTGGCCGGAGCACCCGGCGCCGAAGGCCCCGACACGGGAGGTGCGGCGGGAACCTTGCCCGAAGCAGCGGACGCGGAGGCTCCCAGCACAGGTGGTCCGGCGGGAACCTTGCCCGAAGCAGCGGACGCGGAGGCACCCAGCACTGGAGGCCCGGCGGGAACCTTGCCCGAAGCAGCGGACGCGGAGGCCCCCAGCACAGGAGGCCCGGCGGGAACCTTGCCCGAAGCAGCGGACGCGGAGGCACCCAGCACTGGAGGCCCGGCGGGAGGCTTGAGCGAAGTCGCCGCACCCGGCGCGGAGGCCCCCAGCACAGGAGGCCCCGGAGGAGTCCGGACCGGTGCAGCCGCGCCTGGCACCGAGGCACTGACCGCAGGAAGATCCGGAGCGGAGGGCCGCTTCGGTGTAGCGGCCGCGGGCAGCGGCATCGCCGGGGTCGCCCCACCCTTCGCGGCGGGCACGGCCATTCCCGGGCGCGGTAGGGATGCAGGCCGGGCCATGGCCGGCATCGACTGCTGGTAGCTCGTGGGCGCCGCTTCGATCTCCGCGAGCGAGGCCTGCTCCACGCCCTGCGGCGACACCCTCGCGTGGGGCGGCGCGAGCACCCGCCGGATGGGCCGGGTGACGTCGTTGTCATCCTCCGGCGGCACCCACACGAAGGTGAACTCCACCGGCCCCACGGTGATGCGGTCGCCGTCGCGCAGCTGCTTCTCGCCGCCCAGCGGCTGGCCGTTCAGCTGCGTGCCGTTCGCGCTGCCAACGTCCTCCGCGAAGTAGCGCCCATCCCTGGCCGTGATGCGGGCATGACGCCGGGAGACACCGTGGTCATGCAGCACCAGGTCGTTCTCCGAGGTCCGGCCGATCTTCACTTCGGCCTGCTCGAAGGCGAGCTCCCGTCCAACCTGGAGCCCCTGGGTGATGGTGAGCAGGATGGGCAGAGGACTAGCCCCCGACGTTGCCGAACATGAACTGGAACACGATGGGCCCGAAGAGCACCATGAACACCGTCGGGAAGATGCAGGCGATGAGCGGGAAGAGCATCTTCACCGGCGCCTCGCCCGCCAGCTTCTCCGCGCGCTGCGTGCGGTCGATGCGCATCTGCGTGGACTGGATGCGCAGCACCTTGCCCAGGCTCGTGCCCATCTTGTCCGCCTGGATCAGCGCCGTGACGAACGTCGTCAGGGACGGCAGGTCCACACGCACGATCATGCTCTTGAGCCCCTCTTCACGCGTCTTGCCCATCTTGAGCTGCTTGAGCACCAGCTGCAGCTCTTCACGCAGCGGACCCTGGCGGCCCTTCTCCACCACCTTCGCCAGCGCACCCGTGAAGTCCATGCCCGCTTCCACCGACAGCGTCAGCAGGTCCAGGTTGTACGGAAGCGCGCGGCTGATGGCCAGGTGCCGGCGCTTCACCTGATCGTTCAACCAGATGAGCGGATAGAACAGGCCCAGCAGCATCACCAGCAGCGACCAGGCCAGGTTCGACCCGAGGCCGTTGACGACGAACAGGCCGACCAGCAGGCCGAAGAAGGCGCTGATCTCCTGCAGCGCCATGATGTCCTCGGGCTTGTACTGGGACGGCTCGCCCGCCTTGATCAGCTTGCGGCGCGTCTTGGACTCGTAGCCCGGCCACATGAAGCGCCGGTTCATCGCGCCCAGCTTGCGGATGGCGACGGAGCCCGCGCCCTTCATGCCGCCCGCGGACTCGTCGCGGACTTCCGTGAGGAAGCGCTCCAGGAGGTTGGAGTACAGGCCGATGCCCAGGAACGCCACCGCGCCCGCGGTCAGCAGTGCCGAGCCGCCCATCAGCAGAAATGTCAGGACTTCCTGCACGGTGCGCCTCGTTTCAGATGTCGATGTTGACGATGCGCCGGATGATGAGGATGCCCATGATCTCCATGATGGCGATGATGGTCACCAGGATGTAGCCGAAGATGTGGTTCATCATCGGCTCCATCAGGTCCGGACGCATGTAGTTGAGCACCAGGCCGAGCACCGCCGGCATGGCCGCGACGATCCACCCTTGAAGCTTGCCCTGGGACGTCAGCGCGTCGATCTTGCCTTCCAGACGGAAGCGCTCGCGGATCACCGTGGAGATGGTCTCGAACATCTCCGCCATGTTGCCGCCCAGCTGGCGCGCGATGTTGGTGGACACCACCACCAGCTCCAGGTCGTCGCTGCCCACGCGGCGGCCCATGTTGATGAGCGCCTCCTCCAGCGGCACGCCCAGCTTCACTTCCTTCACGAAGAGGCCGAACTCCTGGGACAGGGGCGGCATCGCTTCGCGCGCCACGTGCTCGATGGCCTGGGGGAACGTGAGGCCCGCCTTGAACGCGTTGGCCATGGCCTGCAGCGCGTCCACCAACTGCACGTTGAACTTCTTGATGCGGCGCTTGCGGTAGTGCTTCACGAGCAGCATCGGCAGGAAGAAGCCGAAGATGGTCGCGAGCACCGCCAGGATGGGGTTGAAGATGATGTAGCTGAGGATGCCCAGGAGGCACATGCAGGCGATGTTGAGGATCAACATCTGCCGCGGGTCGATGAAGAGGAACATGTCGCTCAAGTCGTTCATCGACTTGGCGACGTACCGCTCCTGGTACTGCTCATACGCCTTCGACAGGACGCTGAAGATCACCAGGCTGAAGAAGAACACCGAGCCGGTGACGAGAAGGAGGACGATACCTGCGAGCATGGGCGCGAATCCCCGGGGGATGAGGGAGGGGTCGGCAGGGCCGCTTCAGCCTTGAACGAAGCGGCCCCGCGCGCGGAACTACGGAGAGCCGGCCGAGGCCTTCTCGCCGCCGCCGCTGCCCTTGATGATCTGGATGATCTCCCGGCGCTTCTGCTCCAGCACGCGGGTGCGCTCACCGGAGAGCAGCGTGCTGATGGTGGCGCGGCCGCGCTCCTCGATGAGGTCCACGTCGTCCTCGTTGCGCAGGGACAGGGTCAACTGCCCCAGCTCCGCCGCCAGCACCAGGATCTCCGCCTCTTCCGGCAGCACCATCAGCGAGACGTTGGAGTACTCGCGCTGGTTCTCCGGGATGAGGTTGATGTTCGTGGTGCCGGTGATCTTGCCCGTGGCGACCACGATGATGTTCTGCAGCAGCGTCACCGCGACGCTCTCGTCCGTCTGCGGATCGCGGAACGTGCCGATGATGTCCACGTGGTCGTTCGGGCGGATCCACCCGCCCACGGACGTGGTCTGCTTCGCCTCGATGGTGATGGCGCGCGCCTTCTTCTGCACCTTCGTGGACAGGCGCTCGGCGGCCTTCGTCGTCTCGAACTGGCTCCAGAGGATGGGGTCGCCGGCCTGCAGCGCCACCAGCACCTTCTGGTTCACGATGTAGTTGGCGGAGTCCGGCTTCACCACCGACGAGGTGACGAACTGCTCCGGCACGGAGCGCTGGGAGATCATCTCGTACGTGATGACCGAACCCTCGGGCATGTCCTGGCCCGCCACCACCACGGGCACCAGGTTCCACCCGCGGCGCACATCCGATTCCTTCTTCTTGATGGCCGAGTAGGCCACGATGCCCGCGAGCAAACCGAGCACCAGTGCGACGACGAGTGGGGTCTTACCCTTCAACATGGTTCAAAGTCCTCCAGAACGGTGGGGCGCCGTCGTGGCGGCAGGACTGCTTTGGACGAGGGGGCAATGCCAGGGCGCGAACGAGGCAAGATGTTAGCCATGCCCCAGAGCAGGTGTCAAAACCACCTCTCGCGACAAAGCGGAATCCCGGGACCTCCGGAGCTCACGGAGCCTGCCCGCCCAAGAGGGAGGACGGCTCGACGCAGCGAGTTGATCCGCGGCCTTTGCGTCCCTCAGGGGAACGGCAGGTTCAGCACGAAGTAAAACGAGTCGTAATAGATCTGGTACGCCTCGAGGAACAGGTCGATGACGTTGGTCTGCCGGTCGTCCGTCCAGCGGATCTTCACCGTGGCGCCGATGACGAGCCCGACGATCAACACCCAGTTGATCATCGAGTACTCCACCATGGCCTGGCCACGGCGGGCCCGGCGCGGGGAGCGCGGCGGTGACTTCCGGGGGCTGTTCACGGGGGGAGCGTGCACGTCCGACGTCATGTCCCCATTATCCAGGACCCGGGCCCCGGACGCATCGGTCATGTGGACTGCCGCCCTCCCCTACTGCGCGGGCTGGGAAGGGGCGGCCTTGGCCGGAGCAGACGCCGGAGCCGTGGGGGGCGAGGCCTGACGCAGGCGGCGCTGGGCCAGCTGCGCCGCGCTGGAGCCGGGGGCCTCCGTGAGGATCTGCCCGCAGACGGCGGCGGCCTCCTGGGTCCGGCCCTGGACGGACTCCGACTCGCAGAGCCGTGAGAGCAGGGCCACCCGCTCGCTGCCGCTGGCTCCGGCCGCGAGCGCGGCGCGCAGCAGCTGGGCCTCCCGGGCGCGGTCACCCTGGTTCGCGGCGGCCTGGGCCTGGGCGGACAGGTCGCGCGCCGTCATCGCCTCCTTGGAGGCGGACTTCTCCATGGGCGCCGGCTTCGAGGCCTCCGCGCGGGCGGACTCCCGCTTGGGCATGGCGGTCGAAGGCGCCGGGGGCGTGGACGGAGGCGTCGCACCTCCGAGGGAGCCCACGGCGGAGGGGGCCATGGGCGCGGCCTGGACCACGGGCGCGGAGGCCACGGAGGGAGGCGGCGGAGGCGCGCCCGCGGCGACGCTCTCGTCGTCGTCCGAGGCGAGCCCACGGCCATAGGCCGCCTCACCCAGCCGCAGGGAGTCGCCCGCCGAGCCCATGGCCTTGTCGCTGAGCTTGCCCGAGGAGCGCCGTCGCGCGGGTTCATCCTTCGCGACGTAGCCGTCGTTGGCCGCCTCTTCCTTCGGAGGCGCCTCCGGCATGACCGCCCCGGCCGTCGCCTGCTCGAGCGCGGCGAACTCGCCGTCCGCGTCCCGGACGGCCTTGGACATCTTCTTCTTGGGAGCCTCGGCGTCCGCGCGGCGCTCCAGCAGCGCGCCACCGCTGCCCGCGTTCATCCAGTCCGACGGACGGGCCGCGGCGGTGCCCTTGCGCTGCACCTTGGCCTCCACCTGGTTCTTCTGGAACTCCATCTCGCTCGGCGCGGCCGCCAGTGCGTCCGAGGCACCTTCGGGCACGTCCACTTCGAGGGTCGCGCTCGAAGGCGCGGGGGCCATCGCGGTCGGGGCGCGCTTGTCCCGCGTCTGCGATTCCTGCTTCGCCGCCAACATCGGGCTGGGGGCCTCCCGCTGCGACAGGTTTGGCGCCAGATCGATGTTCTCGCTCACCGTCAACGTCAGGAGGCCGAAGGTGCCCACCGTGGCCAGGCCCACCGCGGGCAGCAGGAAGCGGCGCCAGCGCGAGGGCTTCGGCTCGGGGCCGGCGGCGGCGCGGCGCGCGGACTGCTGCGCGTACGCGAGCAGCGACTCCAGGCCCGCGTCCGGCGCGGGCTCCGACGACAGCTGCGCCATGGTGGTGCGCACGCCGCGGATGTCCGCCAGCGCCTTCGTGCAGCGCGCACAGCCCTGGACGTGCTGCTCCAGCGCGTGGGCCTCCGACGCGGGCAGCTCGCCATAGGCGAAGTCGAGGAGCCGGTCCTCGTGCGCGTGGGCATTCTGGGCATTCATCCCGCCACCGTCCTTCCATCCTCCGACAGGTCGCCGTCCACGCCCAGCTCACCCAGGCGGCGGCGCAGGCCCTCCAACGCGTAGCGCATGCGGCTCTTCACCGTGTTCTCGGACACGCCCGTCACCTCGGCGATCTCCTTGAACGGGATGCCGCTGTACTCGCGCAGCACGAACACCTCGCGCTGCTCCTCCGGCAGGGCCGACAGGGCCCGCTCCAACAGGGGCCGGAGGCGGGCGTTGTGCGCGCCCCGCTCCGGGCTGGCCCCGGCATCCGGCAGCCCCTCGCCCAGCGGACGTCCCTCGTCGCCGTCGGCACCCGCCGAGGGGGCTTCCAGGGACGTCGTCTGGCGGTAGCTCTCTTTGCGCGTGCTGTCCACGCAGAGGTTCCTCGCGATGGTGTACAGCCAGGTCGTGAACCGGGCCTTGGGCTCGTATTCCCGGGCGCTGCGGACCACCTTGAGCCAGGTCTCCTGCAGCACGTCCTCCGCCCGCGCCCTGTGGCCTACGAAGCGCAGGATGAAGTTGAACACCGGCGCGCGGTGCTTGCGCACCAACGCATCGAACGCACGCGCGTTTCCCGCCTGGAAGGCGAGCATCAGCTGCTCGTCTGAGGTTTCGGGTGCCAAACTTCCCCCAGTGCCCATGAAGCCACGGGTGCCATCCCCTTCACCGCCCAAGGCCTGTAACGGACAGCCGTGCGCGAAAGGTCTATTCCGGCCGTGGCCGCCGGTAAGTGGCGAGAATGACAGGGACCGCCACCCCTGTCACCAGAAGTGCCTGCGCCAGCAGCACCGCCGGTAACGGGCGCTGCACATGCACGTACAGCGAGCGGCCGAGCCCCACTCCCAACAGGATGCCCGTCAGCGTACGCACCGCGTTGGAACCCGAAGCGGGCCGGAAGCGTCCCACCGCCCAGTCCACGAGCGCGGGCAGCGTGAGCGCCAGCACCACCGGCACGTCCCACTCCCACCTGAGCGGCGCCTTCAGCGCGAACAGTCCGAGGAACACGGCGGCGAGCACCGGATACGTGCCCAGGCACCGCGCGCACACGCGCACGCCCGCGAGCACGTACGTGCGGTTGTACTCATCCGCGTGATGATGGCTGAGCCAGAACACCGGCGCCTCCTCCGGACGCGGAAACAGCGGGCCCGTCCTGCACGTTGCGCGAATCCCCTTCGGCCAGGAAGCACGCCGCGGCGTGGCCTCCACCCAGGGGATACAGCGGGGGTGACTCGCGGCGGCAGCGCTCCATCGCATGCGGGCAGCGCGGATGGAACGCGCAGCCGGTCGGCGGCGACAGGGGCGAAGGCGGCTCTCCCGGCAGCAGCAGCCGCGCGCTGGGACGCTCCGGATCCGGCACCGGCACCGGCACCGCGGACAGCAGCGCCTGCGTGTACGGATGGCGGGGCCCTGCGTACAGCGACCGGGACGGCGCCACCTCCACGATGCGGCCCAGGTACATCACCGCCACGCGCGTGGACACGTACTCAACAATCTTCAGGTCGTGCGCGATGAAGACGTACGTGAGCCCGCGCTCGCGCTGCAGGTCCACCAGCAGGTTGACGATCTGCGCCTGGATGGAGACGTCCAGCGCGCTGATGGGCTCGTCCGCCACCACCAGGTCCGGACGCAACGCGATGGCACGTGCAATGCCGATGCGTTGACGCTGGCCGCCGGAGAACTCGTGCGGGTAGCGGTGCCGCGCCTCGCGAGGCAGCCCCATGGCGTCGAGCAGCGCCAGCACCTCGTCCTCGCGCGCCTTGCCCTTCGCGAGGCCGTGGATGGCGAAGGGCTCCGCGAGGATGTCCCCCACCGTCATGCGCGGGTTGAGCGACGCGTAGGGGTCCTGGAAGACGAGCTGCATCTGTCGTCGTAGCGGCCGCAGCTCGCGCTGCGACAGGCCGGTCAGCTCGCGCCCGGCCACGCGGATGGAGCCGGAGGTCGGGTCGATGAGCCGCAGCACCGCGCGGCCCAACGTGCTCTTGCCGCAGCCGCTCTCCCCCACCAGGCCCAGCGTCTCGCCGCGGGCGACTTCGAAGGACACGCCGTCCACCGCGCGCACCGTGCCGCGCGTGCGGCCCAACAAGCCGCCCTTCACCGGGAAGTGCACCTTCAGGTCGCGCACCTGGACCAGCGGTTCGCTCATGGCGCGGGCACCGGATGATGGCAGGCGGCGGACTGGCCTCCGCGCTTCGGCTCCAGCACGGGCGTGACTCGGGCGCACAGCTCCGTGGCGCGGTCGCAGCGGTCGCGGAACGCGCACCCGGACGGCAGCGCGGTGAGCGACGGCACCATGCCGGGAATGGCCTTCAGGCGCTGACGCCCGCCCTCCACCGCCGCGCCCGCGTCGTGCAGCGACGGGATGGAGCGCAACAGGCCCGCCGTGTACGGGTGCGCGGGCCGCGCGAACAGCTCGCGCACCGGGGCCTGCTCCACGATGCGGCCCGCGTACATCACCACCACCGCGTCGCAGCTGCCCGCCACCACGCCCAGGTCATGGGTGATGAGCATCACCGCCATGTTCCGCTCGGCCTGGAGGCGCTTGAGCAGCTCCAGGATCTGCGCCTGGATGGTGACGTCCAGCGCCGTGGTGGGCTCGTCCGCGATGAGCAGCGCCGGGTCGCACGCGAGCGCCATGGCGATCATCACGCGCTGGCGCATGCCGCCGGAGAGCTGGTGCGGGTACGCGTCCGCGCGCTCGCCGGGCGCCGGGATGCCCACCTGCCGGAGCATCTCCACCGCGCGCTCACGCGCCTGCGCACGGGTGGCGCCCAGGTGCAGCCGGACGCCTTCGCCAATCTGCTCGCCCACGGTGAACACCGGGTTGAGCGACGTCATGGGCTCCTGGAAGACCATGGCTACGTGCCGGCCGCGCACGCGCCGCATCTCCTTCTCCGGCAGGGCCAGCAGGTCCTCGCCCCGGAAGCGCACCTCGCCGCCCACCACGCGGCCCGGAGGCTGAGGAACGAGCCGCATCACCGACAGCGCCGTCAGGCTCTTGCCGCAGCCGCTCTCCCCCACCACCCCCAGCGTGCCGCCGGGAGGAACGGCGAAGGACACGCCGTCCACCGCGCGCACCGTGCCTCGCGGGAGCGACAGCTGGGTGACGAGCCCCCGCACGTCCAGGAGCGGGGCCGGCGCGACGCCGGTCACTTCTGGGCCAGCTCCTCCAGGAACTCCGCCTCCTGGATGAGCCCCTTGCGGATGAGCAGGCGGATGAGGCTCGCGACCATGCGCGCGGGCTTCACCTTCTCCGTGTCCAGGCTGGCCTCTTCACCGCGCGAGATGCGGTCGATGTCGTCCAGCACCGCCAGGTCCTCCTCGGAGAAGTCCGGCTTGGGCGTGAGCGCCACGGACGGCTTCACGCCCTGCGCGGCGCCGCCGAAGAGCACCACCGGCACGCGCGGCTTGCTCGGGTCCTCCGGCTCCGCGGGGGGCGGAGGCGGGGCCGGCGGA
>NZ_RAWN01000019.1:0-71805 GCF_003668895.1 Corallococcus sp. AB045 | reverse complement strand
CAGTGGACCTCATCCTGGGAGCAAAGGGGCAGGTGCCGGTGCGTTCGCTGGAGGGGGTGATGGGGGTGGGGGCGCGGCAGGTGGAGCGGCGTTTCCATGCGGCGGTGGGGCTGTCGCCGAAGGTGTTGTGCCGCATCGCGAGGATGCAGCACGCGGTGGAGCTGTCGCGGGAGCTGGAGGGCGCGGAGTGGGCGCTGGCGGCGGGGTACTACGACCAGGCGCACCAGGTGCGGGAATTCCGGGCGCTGACGGGGCTGACGCCGGGGGCGTACGTGCGCGAGCAGGCGGAGGTCGGATTCGTCCAATCGCCGGAGGCGGCGGGTGCCTAAGGTGGGGGTGTTCCCACTTCGAGGAGGCACACCATGTCCACCGCACCGCAGCAGGCCGAGCAGCACCACCGCATCGACTACATCGAGCTTCCCGCGAAGGACATCGCGGAGGCGAAGCGCTTCTACGGCGCCGTGTTCGGCTGGAGGTTCGAGGACTACGGCCCGGACTACACGAGCTTCATGGACGGGCGGCTGAACGGAGGCTTCGACAAGGAGCGGGAGGCGTCGAAGGGCGGCGCGTTGTTGGTGCTGTATTCGAAGGACCTGGACGCGACGCTGGCGAAGGTGCGCGAGGCCGGAGGGCGCATCGTGAAGGACACGTTCTCCTTCCCCGGCGGCAAGCGCTTCCACTTCACCGACCCCGCGGGCAATGAGCTGGCGGTGTGGACGGAGCCTTGAGGCGCTGAAGCGACGGCAGGGCGGGAGTGCCGTGGTTCACGCGCGCTGTCGCGGTCCCAACACTCCCGGTCCTCCCGTGACGCGTGGTGCGCGAATGGGCGGAACGCGGCGTGATGCCGGATCGCTTGTGCTCCTGGCGCGCGGTAGAAGTCGGGCCGGCTCCTCCCTGGGAATGTCGCCCGTGCTCGCTACCGCCAACGCCACCGTCCTCCACGTCAACGACACGCCCGCGAGCCTCTATCTGGGGACCTTCTCGCTGCGCCAGGCGGGCTACCACATGCTGGAGGCGGTCACCGGGGGGGAAGCACTGAGGGTCGCCTTCGATTCGCGCCCCGACGTCATCGTGCTCGACGTGAAGCTTCCGGACATGAGCGGCTACGACGTGTGCCGGCTCCTGAAGGAGGACCCTCGCACCCGCGAGATCTCCATCATCCACACCTCCGCCACCTTCATCACCGCGGAGAAGAAGGTCGTGGGCCTGCGCGCCGGCGCGGACGTCTACCTCACCCAGCCGTTCGACCCCGAAGAGCTCATCGCCACCGTCAACAGCGTCCTGCGCCTGCGGCGCGTGGAGCGCGAGGCCCTGGCGAACGCCGCCCGCCTGGAGGAGGCCGACCGCAAGAAGGACGAATTCCTCGCCATGCTCGCCCACGAGCTGCGCAACCCGCTGGCCGCCATCTCCGTCGCGGTGCAGATGCTCGGACAGAAGGACTCGAACGGCCTGTCCGAAGCCGACGCGCGCCGCCGCGACATCATCGAGCGGCAGGTGAGCCACCTGCGCCACCTGGTGGACGACCTGCTCGACGTCAGCCGCATCACGCGCGGCAAGTACGCCCTGCGCCGCGGCCGGCTGGACCTCAACACCGTGTTGCAGCACTCGCTCGCCGCCGCGCGGCCCGTGATGGAGGAGCGCGGGCTCATCCTGCGAGAAGCCTTCCCCACCGGGCCCTGCTGGGTGGACGGCGACCGGACGCGCCTGGAGCAGGTCTTCACCAACCTGCTCGACAACGCCGCCAAGTACTCACCCGAGGGCGGCATCGTCACCGTGGGCGCCCACATGGCCGGGGACTCCCGCGTGCGCGTCTCCGTGCAGGACACCGGCATCGGCCTGCGGCCGGAGGACCAGGAGCACATCTTCGAGCTCTTCGCGCAGCTGGACGCGGGCCTCGCGCGGAGCCGGGGCGGACTGGGCATTGGCTTGACGCTGGTGCGCCACCTCGTGACCGAACACGGTGGCCGGGTGGAGGTCTTCAGCGAGGGGCCGGGCCAGGGCAGCACCTTCACCATCACGCTGCCGCTGCTCATGGACGGCGCGAGGCCCGAGGCCACCGTGGAGCGTATCGAGTCCCGCCGGGGCGAGTGGCGCATCCTGCTGGTCGACGACAACCCCGACGCGCGCGAGGGCCTGCGCGAGATGCTCCAGCTGTGGGGCCACACCGTCGCGGTCGCCTCGGACGGCCCGGAGGCGCTCTCCATGGCGACCCCTGGCACCTACGACGTCATCATCCTGGACATCGGCCTGCCGGGTCTGGACGGCTATCAGGTGGCGCAAGAGCTGCGCGGGCGCGTGGCGTCGGACGCGCACCTCATCGCGCTCACGGGTTATGGGACGCCGGAGGACCGGGCCCGCAGCGAGGAGGCGGGCTTCGACCTGCACCTGGTCAAGCCCGTGGAGTTGGTGGAGATCGGCCGGGTGCTCGCGCAGCTGGGGCCCGTGAAGCGCGGCACGCGCCGCCGGTCCCAGGCGAAGAGCGCGTAGGCCTTCACGCCCGGGGCTGGAGGCCCGTCGCGGGTTGCTCCATGCCTCGCCGCGTCCACCGGTCGCGGATCCATGCCCGGGCGGGCTTCTCCACGCGCGCATGCGTGAGCACGCTCAATCCCACCGAGCCCACGACGAACGCCACCACCGCCCAGGCGGACGTGGGCGGCTCACCCAGCCGCTTGAGCACGGACTTCCAGGCGAACAGCACCGGCATGTGCAGGAGGAAGAGCGCATAGCTCGCCTCACCCAGCAGGCGCAGCGGCCGTGAAGCCAGCACCCGCGCCATGGCTCCCTGGCTCCACGACATCAGGATGATCAGCGCCGCGAACACCGGCGCCAGCAGCCCGTTGTGCAGCAGTGGGAAGGGCAGCGCGGTGCTCCCCGCGAGCGCCGCGATGACTCCCCCGCACACCACCGCCAGCGCCACCGGACGCGAGCGCTGCGCCGCTCCGGACCGCAGCAGGAAGAAGCGCGCCGCGAGGATGCCCAGGATGAACTCCGGCAGCCGCGCCAACGGATTGAAGCGCAGCGCCAACATCCACGGGCCGGAGTGGTACGCGGACGCCGTGCCTCCGGTGTGGTCCGGATCCGCCGCCATGTAGAGCGCCGGGAACACCAGTGCGGCGCCGTACGCCACCACCGCGCCCACCGCGAGCGCCTTCGGCCCCAGCAGGCCCAGCCTGCCGGCCAGGAAGGGGAAGGCGGCGTAGAAGAACGCCTCCACCGCCAGCGACCAGCCCGAGCCGTTCCACGCCATCGCGGTCCACGGCGTCCAGCTCTGGAGCAGCAGCGGCGTGACCACCAGCGCCTCCGCGTGCTGCAGCCCCCTCGAGGGGTCCACCGCCCACGTGTCGCGCAGCCCCTTGAGGTACGAGGGCGCGTCGAGCGCCAGGCCCAACACATAGACAGGATAGATGCGCGCGAAGCGGGCCACCCAGAACGCCTTGCGCGCCTCGTACGTGTCCGGCGGCCGCTCCAGGTAGTTGTAGCCAAGGATGAAGCCCGACAGGACGAAGAAGAAGCCGATGCTCACGTACCCACTGCCGAGCAGCCCATGCAGCCCCGGCGGCGCCTCCGTGCCGGTGAAGACCAGGTGATACACGTGGTAGGCGACGACGTGCGCGGTCGCGAGGAACCGCAGCCCGGTGAGTGCATGCAGTTGCTGCAGGGAAGAAACCATGAGGGCCGCGAGTCTCGCAGCCCCGAGCGCGCTCCTCAATCGGGCCCGGGGCCATGGACCTGCCCGGTGGCTGCGGAGACTCGCGGCGCGAGTCAGGTCACCAGAAGTGTTTCAACCCCACCCACGGCCGGAAGTCCTTCGAGAGGACGCGCACCGTACGAGCTCCGCGATGGACCGCGGCGGCAGGCTTTGAGCAGCCGAAACGCGGGGCCACCGGGCAGGGCCGCCCGCCGGGCGCGCGGCTCAGAAACCTGTCCGACAGTCGGACAAGTTCGAGCCACACGAAGCCGAGGCCGCGCGCCCGGTGGAGCTCAGCCTCAGCCCGCGACGTCATGCGTGCGCGGGCGAAGAAGGCGGTGCCCCGGACAGGGCCTCCCCGCCGGGAACGCATGCTCAAAACCTGTCCGACAGTCGGACAAGTTCGAGCCACATGAAGCCGAGCTTGCTTCCTGGCGGAGTTCGCGGTGGGGCGAGAGTCGCGGGCGCGCGGACGACAAGTTGGGGCCACGGAGTGGGCCCCTGCCGAGCACGCAGCCCAGAAACCTGTCCGACAGTCGGACAAGTTCGAGCCACATGAAGCCGGGCTTGCGCCCCCGTCGGAGTTCCGCGGTGGGTCGAGACGTCGTGCATACGCGGACGGCAGGGGGGATCCACGAAGAGGGCCGGGAATGCATTCTCAAAACCCGTCCGACAGTCAGCCAAGTTCGAGCCACATGAAGCCGGGCTTGCGCCCCTGTCGGAGTTCCGCGGTGGGGCGTGACGTCGTGCATGCGCGGACGGCAAGGTGGATCCACGAAGAGGCCCCCTGTCGGGCGCGCAGCCCAGAAACCTGTCCGACAGTCGGACAAGTTCGAGCCACATGAGGCCGGGCTTGCGTCCCTGGCGGAGTTCGCTGTCGGCCGCGGCGTTGTGCGTGCGCGGACGGTAGGGCGGTCCACTGGCGGAGGCCCCCTCCGGGCGCACAGGCCAGAAACCTGTCCGACAGTCGGACAGGTTTTCGCCGCATGGGGCCCGCGAACTTGTCCGACAGTCGGACAGGTTTTCGCCGCATGGGGCCCGCGAACTTGTCCGACAGTCGGACAGGTTTTTCGCCGACCGGGCCCGGAGGGCGTCCTCCTGGCTGGCAATGAGAATGAGGGGGGCCGCACGTCCATGTCAGACCCCTGTGGTTGGATGGCGATGCTGGGACGAGGAGGGATGGGGATGGGACGGGGAGGACTCGTGGCCTATGTGGAGGCGCAAATCGAGCGCGATATCGCGCTGGGGCGGCTGCACCCGAGCGGGCAGTTTGGTTCGGAAGCGAAGCTGGCGCGTCGCTATGAGGTATGCCGGGGCACCATCCGTGAGGCGCTGCGACGGCTGGCGGCGAGGGGCCTGGTGGTGCAGCGCTCCGGACGCAAGACGCGCGCGGTGGCGCTGGATGAGTCGCTGACGCTGGAGAACCTGGGCCTGGCGCTGCATGACGCGAGCAACCCGGATGCCCGGTGGCTCTTGGAGGGCTACTTCAGCCTCAAGCGGCAGGTGCTGGTGGAGCTTCTGGCCGATTGCTGCGCGAGGGCCTCGGACCTCGACCTGGACCGACTGGGGAGCACGTGCTTCCAGTTGCAGGACGCGGCGCGCTGGGAGTCAGGTGCAACCTGCGCCCAGGTGGAATTCGAGTTGCTACGGCAGGCAGCGCGGGTGGCGGCGCGTCCCGGGCACGTGCTCCTCGTTCAGTCCCTGCAGCGGGCATTCCTGGGAGGCGCAGCCCAGTTGCTGCCGCTCATGGGCGGAGAGGCGCTGCGCGCATGGGCCGTTCGCGTGACAGCGATTCTGCACGAGCGCGACGTGCAGGCACTTCAGCACGAGCTGCCGGCACTGCTGAAGGCTCGCGATGAGCTCGTGCTGAATGCTTTCGCTCCCGTCCCCACGAAGCCTGTGTCTCCAGAGGCCCCATGCTCCCAGGAGGACCTTCTCCGCGCCTCTATGTCAGCCACCGCGCGGGACGGTGCGCCGGAGGCACGGCCTTGCGCCCAGGAGTGCCGTCTCGGCGAGTCCACGCAAGTCATCGGGCAGGAGGAGGCGCTGGAGGCACAGCCCTTGGGCGAGGGACGCGACCTCGACGGCGTCGCGTCAGCCGCTGGGGACCTCCAAGTGCTTGGGATTGCTCCCTGCTTCCCTGAGGAGGCCCCTCCCGTGGAGCCCGACATCGGGACGAACTTGCCGGGAGTGGCCTTGGGCGACCTGCCCGACTGTCGGACAAGTTGGGACGCTTCGCCTCCGGATGGCGGCCTTCAATCCGAACCATCACCCACTCGCGCCCATGGACAAACAGGTGTGGCGGAGCTTGAGGAGGGGGGCGGGATTCACGGCCGCCTGAGACGGTGGGTGGCTCGTCTCTGGCGGTCCATTGCGCATTCCCTGGGACAGCCCGCCTCGGGTTCCCTCGCTCCAGGCGACCTGCTCAGAGCAGTTCAATGCCGGGGGAAACCGACGAGCCTTTCACCGTCGCTTCGTCCGGACGCAGCTTCGCGCGCACGCGCGGGTCCAGCTTGAGGATGACCGCCTCCACCGCCTGCGCCTGGGTGTAGTCGTTGGCCGGCGTGAGCAGGAAGAGGCCGACGGCCGCATCGCCCCCCGCCGCCAGCGCCACCTTCCTCACGTGCGCGATGAGGTCCTGCTTGGAGTCCACCCGCCCCCGGCTGAAGGCCAGCTTGCCCAGCAACTGGTGCGAATACCCGTCCTTCACCTGGAGCATGTGGGAGGTCATCTCGATGCCCTCCGGCAACGTCTCCTGCAGGAAGATGACCGACGCCGCGTCCTTCACCGCCGCCGCCTGGGCCAGCACCTCGCGGTCGCGCTCGGGCAGGTACTCGCCGTAGCCCCGGTACTCGTTCTGCTCCAGGGCCTTGCCGTGAAGATAGGTTGGACCCGAGCAGCCCAGGATGGCGAAGGCGCCCACCACGAGGGAAAAGCAGACAGGTCGAAGGTTCATGCCCTGGCTGTCTAGCACACCGCGCGAGGGCATTCGTGGACGCGCGGTACGCCCTTTCGTGCTCGAAGCTGGAAATGGAGCCCCGGGCTTCGGCGTAGAACGGGCCACATGCTCAGCCTGCGCAACCTGGTGAAAGTGTATCCGGGCCCGGTGACGGCCCTTCGTGGCGTGGACCTGGACGTCCCCAAGGGGATGTTCGGGCTGCTCGGGCCCAACGGCGCGGGCAAGTCCACGCTGATGAAAATCCTCTCTGGCCTGCTGGAGCCGACCTCCGGCGAGGTGACGCTCGACGGCCTGGACCTCGTGCGCCACCCGGAGGCGCTGCGCCCGCACCTGGGCTACCTGCCGCAGGAGTTCGGTTTCTACCCGTACCTCTCCGGGCAGGACATGCTGTGCTACCTGCTGGAGCTCAAGGGCGTCACCGCGCCGCAAGGGCTGAAGGCCCTGTGCGCCCAGCTGCTGGAGCGCGTGAACCTCACGTTCGCGGCGAAGCGCAAGGTGAAGGAGTACTCCGGCGGCATGCGGCAGCGGCTGGGCATCGCGCAGGCCCTGGCCGGCGACCCGAAGCTCCTCATCGTGGATGAACCCACCGCGGGCCTGGACCCCGAGGAGCGCCAGCGCTTCTACCGGCTGCTCGCGGAGGTGGCCCACGAGCGCACGGTGCTCCTGTCCACGCACATCGTGGAGGACGTGGCCATGCTCTGTCCTCGCTTCGCCGTCATCCGCCACGGCCGCGTGATGGCCATCACCAGCCCCACCGAGGCGAAGGCCGCCCTCCAAGACACCCTCTTCGAGGGCACCGTCCCCCCGGCCGACATGGCCGCCTTCCAGCAGGCCCACCGCGTCACCCAGGCCGTGCTCTTCGAGGGCAAGAACCGCGTGCGCATCCACGCCACCCCGGGCACGCCCGTGCCCCCCGGCTTCGAGCGCACGCCGCCCACGCTGGAGGACGCCTACCTCCTCCTGATGAAGGACGCGCCCGAGCCCAAGGCCCCGGCGCCGGTGTCCGCATCCGCCCCGGCGGTGGGCGCGTGAACGCGGCCCGGCTCTGGCGCGTGGCGCGCACCGAGTGGCGGCACCAGACACGGCGCCCCTTGTTCTGGGTGCTGCTCGTGCTGCTGGTGTTGCTGGTGTGGGGCGTGTCCTCCGGCAACGTCACCATCGCCGCGGGCAGCACGGAGGTGGGCGGCAAGAAGGCGTGGATCACCAGCGCCTTCGCCGTCGCGCAGACGGTGCTGCTGCTCTCCTTCTTGCTGTTCACCTTCTTCGTGTCCGTGGGCGCGGGCATGTCCGTCATCTCCGACGACGAGGCCCGCGTGCAGTCGCTGTTGCACACCACGCCGCTGACGCCCTCGGAGTACGTGTGGGGCAAGTTCGCGGGCGTGCTGGGCGCGTACGTGCTGGCGCTCGGGTGGATGATGGGGCTGCTCGTCTTCTTCCACCACGTCGTGCCGGCGGGCGCGGACGCGGAGTTCCGCGGGCCCTTCGCGTTCGGGAACTACGTGGGCGGCGCGGTGTGGTTCGGCCTGCCGCTCATCGTCTTCATGGCGGGCGCGGCCTTCGCCACGGGCGAGCGCACGCGCCGCGCGGTGCCGGTGTACTTCCTGCCGGTGGGGCTGTTCTTCCTCAGCGCGTTCTTCCTCTGGGATTGGTCCCCCGGCTGGCTGGACCCGCGCGTGAACCGGTTCCTGATGGCGCTGGATCCCGGTGGCTTCCGGTGGCTCACGGAGACGTGGATCAAGGTGGACCGGGGCGTGGACTTCTACAACACGCAGCCCGTGGGGCTGGACGCCCTCTTTGTCACCAGCCGCTTCGTGCTCATGGCCCTGGGCCTGGGCGCGGTGGCCTGGAGCGAACGCCACTTCCGCCGTGCGCTCCGGGGCGAGGTGCGCACGAAGACCCCTCGCAAGGGTGTGGTCATCGACGCGCCGCCCACGCAGGTGGCGCTGTCGCACGCGGAGGCACCGCTGTCCGCGCTGCGCATGGTTGTCCGTCCGCCGGGCTTCTGGACGGGGCTGTGGACGGTGACGCGCGCGGAGGGGCGGGGCCTGTTGTCTCAGCCGGGGCTCTACCTGTTCCTGCCGCTCCTGATGTTGCACGTGGTGTCGCAGGGCGCCACGGCGATAGGTCCCTTCGACACGAGCCTGCTGCTGGTGCCCGGCCGCTTCGCGGTGCGCACGATGGGGCAGGCGTCGGTGCTCGTGTGTCTGTTGTTGATGTTCTACGTGGTGGAGTCGCTGGAGCGTGAGCAGGCCTCCGGCTTCGCGCCCATCCACGACGCGACCCCGGTGCGCACGCTGTCGGTGCTGCTGGGCAAGGCGCTGGCGAACAGCCTCGTCGCGGTGGCGCTGCTCGCGGCCATGTCGCTCGCGGGCACGCTGGTGCAGGTGTCGCAGGGCAAGGTGCCGCTGTCGCTGACGCCGTACGTGCTCGTGTGGGGGCTGTTGCTGTTCCCCACCTTCCTCCTGTGGACGGGCTTCATCCTGGCCGCGCGCGCGGTGACGGGAGGCCGCTTCGGCACCTACGCGCTGGCCCTGTCCGCGCTGGGCCTCACCGGCTACCTCGCCGTGCGCGGCGACCTCACCTGGGTGACGAACTGGCCGTTGTGGGACGCAGTGCGGTGGACCGACCTGGGCGCCTTCCAGGTGGATCGCGCCGCGCTGGTGCTCAACCGCGTGGCAGCGCTGGGCGCGGCCGTCTTCTTCACCGCGCTGGCGGTGCTCCTGGACGGCCGCCGCGTCCGCGACTCGGTGACGACGCTGGAGGGATTGAAGCCTTCGGGCCTCGCGCGCGGGCTGTGGCGGCTGGCGCCGTACCTGGCGGTGCCGGTGGTGGCGCTGGTGTGGCTGGGCATCCTCGTGGGGCAGGGCCACCAGGGCGCGGCGGCGAAGAAGCGCGCGAAGGAGTACTGGCAGAAGAACCTGGCGACGTGGAAGGACGCGCCGCAGCCCATGCTGGCGGACGTGGACCTGGACGTGGACCTGGAGCCGGAGTCGAGCGCCTTCCGCATGAAGGGCACGTACACGCTGCTGAACCGGCACACCGTGGCGCTGCCTCGCTTCGCCTTGAGCGGCGGCGATGGCTGGACGGACGTGCGCTGGACGCTGGACGGCCAGGACGTGACGCCGGAGGACCGCGCCGGGCTGTATGTCTTCACGCCGTCCCCGCCGCTGCCGCCCGGAGCGAAGGTGACAGTGGGCTTCCAGTATGCGGGCCACGTGCCGGATGGCGTGTCCCGCGAGGGCGGCGCGTTCAGGGAGTTCATCCTCCCGTCCGGCGTGGTGCTCACCAGCGAGACGCCCACGTTCGCGCCGGTGGTGGGCTACGAGGAGGAGCGCGGCATCGACCCGAAGGAGAACCGCTACGAGCCGCGCGTGTACGCGGACGACTTCTACGAAGGGCCCACGGAGGCCGCCTGGGGCAGCAACATGCCGTTCCCCTTCCGGATCCGCGTGAGCGGCCCGGAGGCCTACACGCTCAACTCCGTGGGCGTGCGCGAAAGCGACACGGTGAAGGACGGCCGGCGCACCACCGTGTGGCGGAGCGACCACCCGGTGAGCTTCTTCAACGTCATCGCGGGGAGGTGGACCCGCGTGGACGGCGCGGGCTCGGTGGTGTTCCACGCCCCCGCGCACGGCTACAACGTGCCGGAGATGATGCGGGGGCTGGAGGCCGCGCGCCGGTACTACTCGGAGTGGTTCCACCCGTTCCCATGGGCGGAGCTGAAGCTGTCCGAGTTCGCCGGCCTGGACAACTACGCGCAGGGCTTCCCCACGAACATCACGTTCTCGGAGTCCATCGGGTTCCTCACGCGGACGACGCCGGAGTCGAACGCGGTGCTGCTCGTCACCGCGCACGAGGCCGCGCATCAGTGGTGGGGCGACCTGCTCATCCCCGGCAAGGGGCCCGGCGGCAACGTGCTGTCAGAGGGCATGTCGCACTACTCATCGCTGAAGCTCATCGAGCAGCTCGACGGGCAGGAGGCGCGCCGGCAGACCGCGAAGCGCATGGAGGAGCGCTACGGCAAGGACCGGCGCGTGGACGCGGAGCAGCCGCTGGTGAAGCTGGACGGCTCGCGCGACGGCGACACGGTGGTCCTCTATGAGAAGGGCGGCTGGACGTTCTGGATGCTGGAGGACCTGATGGGCCGCGACGCGATGCGCGCGGGGCTCCAGGTCTTCCTGAAGCAATACATGAACAACGCCGACCATCCGGTGCTGCAGGACTTCATCGCGGTGATGCGCCCGTTCGCGCCGTCTCCCGAAGCGTTCGACAGGTTCACCCGGCAGGCCTTCTTCGAGGTCGTGGTGCCCGAGTACCGCGTCAGCGACGCGCGCGTGACGAAGTCCGGCGGCCAGTGGGTGACCACGGCGACGGTGACGAACGTGGGCGCGGGCCGCATGCCAGTGGAGGTGACGGTGACGAAGGCCGGGGAGTCCAACACGCCCCTGGGTGCCGCGGGGGCCGTGACGCGCGTGGAGCCCGGCGCGGGCGAGGCGGTGCAGGTGACGCTGCGCTCGGAGTTCGAACCGGAGCGGCTGCTCGTGGATCCGGACGTGCGCGTGCTCCAACTGCGCCGTGAGCAGGCCCAGGCGAAGCTCACGCCTCCGTGACGCGATGACATGACACGGTGACACGCGTGTCTCCGCGCAGCGGGGACACGTTGTCACGATGTCAGACGTCACCGTCGTGCCGCTCCCTCTGCGAGCAGGGTGGCACATCGATTGCGATGGGCGTCCCCCAGCATGGCGGACCTTGGGGGTCCGGCTTCATGACGGGGGTTCATCACATGGTCTCGACGCAGTGGAAGCTGGGTGTGTCGCTGATGTTCGTGTCGGCGGTGGCGTTCGCGGAGCAGGGCGTCACCACGGGGTCGTTCCCGGTGGAGCGGCGCAACGTGGTGACGGTGTCCGTTCCCATCCAGAATCAAATCTCCGAGGTGTCGCTCGAAGGGGAGCGCGTGATGGGGGAGCGCTTCTCCGTGGGGCTGGGCGTGTTCGCGTCCTTCTCCCAGCAGCGGTCGCGGTTCGAGGAGCTCCAGCCCTACGGGTTGGAAGGCTTCGACCAGAAGTACCACCAGTTCGGCCTGGCGCCATCGGTGCGCTTCTACCTGACGGGACAGGCGCCCCAGGGGCTGTGGCTGTCACCGCGCCTGGAGGTGGGCTTGGGGCTCATCTCCGGCTCGACCGTGAGGCTTCCCGAGGATGCGGGGCCATACGACAACAACCGTACGGACTTCTGGACCGTGGGGGGAGCGGCGGTCGTGGGATACAGCGTGGTTCTGGAGCCCGGCTTCACGGTGCAGGGCGGCGTGGGGCTGGGGGCCCGCCGCGAAGCGCGCTCCTATGTCTCCGTGCGCCCGACCGAGCAGGGGGGAGTGGTCGAGGTGCCGGTCCACCAGAATACGTGGAACCTCACCCAGCGCATCGTGCTCAACGTGGGCTGGGCCTTCTGACGTCAGGGCCCATGCGCCCGCGTGCTCACGGTCCACGGCGTGCGGGAGGTGTCCACCCACAATAGCTGGAGGTCCCAGCTGCCGGGCGCGGCGCCGGGCGTGTCGGTGGCGACGGCGAAGACGCGCGTGTCCGGCTGGGGCGTCACGGAGAAGCTCGTGCGCGGCGCGCGGTTGGCGTCGTTGGACGGCACCACGCCCAGCGTGACGGTGCCACCGGAGGGCAGCGGCAGGCCGTCCTGCGCGGTGGCGGAGGCGAAGGGCACATCGAGGAAGGGCGCGTCCGGCAGCACGCGGCGCTCCGAGCCCAGCGGGCCGACGTCCACGGCGGGCGTGTCCGCGGCCGCGTGCACCCAGCGCAGGCGCAGGTTGGACGGGTCGCTCGCGAAGCGGTCCGTGAGGGGCAGCAGCGTGAAGGGAGACGCGGCCGGCCGGGGCGGCACGAGATAGCCCGCGGCGACCATCAGGTAGCGCTCGCCCGGGACGAGCGTGGGCGTCGTCGCCGTCACCACCGGCGCGCTCGTGGGACGCTCCGTCCCGGACGCGGCGGCGAAGAAGTCCAGCGTGTACGCGCCTGGAGGCACCTGGAGCGGCGAGGACAGCGCGCCGTACGCGAGGCCCCCGGTCAGCTCGTTGTCCCTGTCGAAGAGGTCCAGCGCGGGCGCGTCCGGCGACGCGTGCAGCACGTACACCGTGGGGTTCTGCCGGAGGATGGCCAGCGTGCCGTCCCGGCCCGCGGTGAGCAGCGAGAAGCCGTCACCCGCGCGCGCGGGGGCGGACATGAGACCGGTGGCGACGATGAGCGTGTCGGTGCCGGAGCCGGGCGCGGGCACGGTGAAGGACGTCAGGGCCTGGCCACCCGTGCGGAGGCCCACCTGGAACGCGGCACCAGAGGGAAGCACCAGCGCCGCTTCTCCAGAGTCCTTGAAGCGCGCGAGCGCCCCCACCTCCACCGAGCCGTCATTGCCCAGGTCCACGTCCACCGTCGGCGCGTCCGTGCCGGCGTTGACGATGCGCACGCGCGTCTGGCCGCCGTCGGCGGGCACGGTGTTGTCACGCAGGAGCATCGTGCGCATCGCCGCGCCGGAGTCCGAGGCGCCGAAGGCCCCCGCGGCCACCACCGTCCAGCGCGTCCCGGCCTCCATGCCCACCGGCTGGGACACGACAGGCGTGGAGCTCGCCGCCGAACCCGTGGGCCGCAGCTCCACGGTGGCGGCGCCCGCGTCGCGCGTGAGGTAGGGCGTGGTGGCGCCATAGGCCACGGCCCGGGCCACGGGCGTGGGGTCACCGGCGAGGTAGATGTCCATCGCGGGAGCGCCCGGCGCGGCCTGCACGATGCGCAGCTGCGCCTGGGTGGGCGGGACGAGCACCGGCCCGTCCTGGGTGGGCGGCGCGTCGGAGTCCTCCGCCGAGCCGCCGCCGCACGCGGGCGCGAACACCCCCAGCGACGTGAGCGCGACGACGAGCAGTGTCTTCCCCCGCATCCAGGCCATGTCGAAGTCCCCCTCCTCGGCGGGCCGCGGACGCGGCTCGGCACCGATGTCGACAGGGGTAAGGGTGGGCATCACCCCCACGCGGGCGAACCCCCACGCAAGGGCCACTGTCCGCCCGCGACGTTGTGCACCGGCGCACGTCGCAAGTCCCGGGCATCACGGTCGCGGGGGCTTTCGTGGAGACGCGGAGTGCGATCACCGTCCACGCCGTCACGGTCGCCCGGCCGCCGCGGTGCATCACCTGGCCCGGGCCATCCCCTGTTCAAAACGCATCATCGCGCGAGGAGAAAGGAATGGCGCGCGTGGATGCCGGGGAACACGACGGCGCTGGTAGGGTCGGCGGCACCATGAACCTCGCGTCCCTTCCGCTCATCGTGTCCCTGCTCACGGCGCAGACGCCCGCGCCGGCGCCGTCGAAGACGCCCCCCGCGCCGGCCGCCGCCGCGAAGGCACCATCCGCCGTCCCCGGCATCGCCCCGCTGCCCGGCCTGCCCAACCTGTGGGTGAGCGGCGTGCCGCCGGTGCCGCCCGCGCTCTCCCAGCGTGTGCAGCAGTACCTGGAGTCCCGCTCCGCGCAGCTCCTGGACGTGAGCGGGGATGGCCAGCAGGTGCTCATCTCCACGCGCTTCGCGGACGTCAACCAGTTGCACCTGGTGGAGATGCCGCTGGGCTCGCGCACGCAGCTCACCTTCACGAAGGAGCCCATCAACCGGGCGCGCTTCCTGCCGGGCAACCCGCAGATCATCTTCTACCTGCAGGACACGGGCGGCGGAGAGTTCTACCAGGTGCTCAAGCTGGACCGGCGCACGGGCCGCTCGGAGTTGCTGACGGACGGCAAGAGCCGGCATGAAGAGCTGGTGGTGTCGAAGGACGGGCGCTGGCTCGCGTACGCGGGCACGGGGCGCAACGGCAAGGACACAGACGTGTACGTGGCGCCCACGGCGGACCCCAAGCAGGCGAAGCGGGTGACGGAGGTGGAGGGCAGCTGGGCGCCGCTGGAGTTCTCCCAGGACGGCTCCAAGCTGCTGGTGCGCCAGTTCCGCGCGGCGGACGACGCGGACCTGAGCGTGGTGGACGTGAAGACGAACACGCGCACGCAGCTCACGCCCAAGGAGGGCAAGGGCAGCGTGGACGCCGCCGTCTTCACGCACGACGGGCAGGGCGTGTACGTGGCCACGGACCGCTACAGCGACTTCGCGGAGGTGTACCGGTTGCCGCTCACGGGCGCGCCTCCGGCCGCGCCGCCGTCGCTGACGAAGTCGGTGCGCTGGAACGTGCAGGACCTGGAGCTGTCTCCGGACGGGCGCAAGCTGGCGGTGGCCATCAACGAGGAGGGCTTCGGCCGGCTGTACCTGCTGGACACGCGCACGCAGGCGCTGTCGCCGGTGGAGACGCCGCGCGGGGTGATTTCGCAGGTCCGCTTCCCGGCCAAACGGTCGGACCGCGTGGCGTTCTCGCTGACGTCGGCGCGCGTGCCGCTGGACATCTTCACGGTGGACCTGGGCACGAAGAAGACCACGCGCTGGACGCGCTCGGAGGTGGGCGGGTTGGATCCGGAGACGTTCGTGGAGCCGGAGCTGGTGCGCTACCCGTCCACGGACGGCGTGAAGGTGCCGGCGTTCCTGTACCTGCCGAAGAACGCGAAGGGGAAGGTGCCGGTGGTGGTGATGTTCCACGGCGGCCCGGAGGGACAGAGCCAGCCCATCTTCAGCGCGCAGACGCAGCTGATGGTGACGGAGCTGGGCATGGCGGTGCTGCTGCCCAACGTGCGCGGCTCGGAAGGGTATGGCAAGGCGTACCGCGCCATGGATGACGGCGTGAAGCGCGAGGCGAGCCTGGCGGACATCGGGGCCACGCTGGACTTCGTCGCCTCCCGGCCGGAGCTGGACGCGGCGCGGGTGGGCATCTACGGCGGCTCCTACGGCGGCTACATGACGCTGGCGACGGCGGCGTTCTTCCCGGACCGCATCAAGGCGGCGGTGGACGTGGTGGGCATCTCGTCGCTGCCGTCGTTCCTGCAGAACACGCAGGCGTACCGGCGGGACTTGCGGCGCGCGGAGTACGGCGACGAGCGCGACCCGGCGGTGCGCAAGGTGCAGGAGCGCATCTCCCCACTGGGGTCGGTGGACAAGATTCGCGCGGCGCTCTTCGTGCAGCAGGGGGCCAACGACCCGCGCGTGCCGCAGTCGGAGGCGGAGCAGATCGTCCAGGCGGTGCGCAAGAAGGGCTCGGACGTCTGGTACCTGCTGGCCACGGACGAGGGGCACGGGTTCCAGAAGAAGACCAACCGGGACATGGCCCAGACGACGGCGCTGATGTTCTTCGAAAAGCACCTGCAGGGCCCGGCGGCAGGGCAGGGGAGCGGGGCAGCGGGCGGAAAGTAGCCCCCACTTCGGAGGAACCCGGGCGCGGCCGATATGTCGCCGCCCCGGGGACGTTACACATTGTCCATGTCAGCGAGGGGAGTCCTATCCATGAAGCGCAACAGCCAGTCATTGCGTCGGGGTGTGGGGATGTTGGCGGTACTCGCGGGGATGGGCGGAGCGTGGGCGTCCTCGGAGCAGGACCAGATCGCCTTCAGCGTCGCGCGGACGCAGTTCAACCTGCGGATGACGCCGGACAACGTCACGGGGCCCGAGTTCCAGGTGTCCCGTCTTCCAGGCGAGCTGCGAGGCCGCGTGGCGGACGCCCCGGTGACG
Organism: Corallococcus sp. AB045; assembly: GCF_003668895.1. Lineage (NCBI taxonomy): Bacteria > Pseudomonadati > Myxococcota > Myxococcia > Myxococcales > Myxococcaceae > Corallococcus > Corallococcus sp. AB045. The sequence goes on along the minus strand of NZ_RAWN01000019.1, from coordinate 55,517 downwards.
CTGAAGCTGGAGGACGAGAAGGTGAAGGGCAACATCGGGACCTCGGTGGTGAACCTGGAGGTGAAGAAGGAAGGCGACGCGGTGAAGGCGAAGGGCGGCTTCTACGGGCGCCCCGTCAACCTGACGCTGTCGCCGCAGGAGCTGACGGTGTACGTGCGCGACTGCACGTACCGGCTGAAGGCGAAGGAGGAGGGGCGCACCTACGAGGGGAAGCGCAGCTGTGACCGTTCGTTCATGCCGCCCACGGTCATCACGCTGCCGGACGCCTTCCTCGCGGCCTCGCCCGCGGAGCAGGCGTCGCTGCTGCTCCTGGCGCTGTAGTTTCCCCATAGGCTCGGGACGCGATGACGCGTTCCGTTTCCCGTGGAGAGGGGGCCTGGCACCGGATGCCGCCGGTGTTGGGGCTCCTGTGGGTGTTCGCGCTGGCCGCGTGCGCGAGTGATGGCTCCTTCGAGCGGGAGTCGTTCGAAGAGGCGATGGGTGACGACACCCTGGTCGAACGCGAGGGCCTTGGGTTCACGCGAGAGGGAGCGTTGGAGCGCGCTGCGCCCGTGGGCGGTGAGCGCGCCCGGCAGGCGGAAGCGGCCCGGGTGGTGCGTGAACTCTGGGAGGTCGCGGGTGCGCGCGGAGCTCCGGGCGAGGCGTGGACCTTCGACTACCAGGTGCACGGCGGTGCGCTGACGTTGTTGTCCTTCCGGCGCACGGCGACGGGTCAGGGCGCCGGTGCGACCGTGGAGTGGAGCGGGTTCTCCCGCGAGCTGACGCGGAGCCTGTCCACGCTGGTGGGCGTGAAGCCACGGCGTCTGCGCTTCACGCTGGAGCGCGGGTTGGAGCGCTGGCGCTTCGACCTGGAGACGGTCCGCGGGCCGGTCTCGGTCCATACGCGAACGGTGCCTGAGTCCCTACCGGGAGCATCCGGGCCCCTGGTGTCGGATGCGCTGACGGTGGCCCGGCAGCTGCTGCCCGCGTCTCGCGTGCCCTGGGAGGGCCGGGTGCATGAGCGGGCAAGGCTCCAGTTCGAAGGACTGCGATTGCATCCAGCGGTGGAGCTGGGCGTCTTCGAGGTCCAGGAGGGTTCGAGCCGGAGGACCGCGCCCGGCAGCGCGGACCTGCGCATGCCGGTGGTGCAGGCGCTGTTGCCCTTCGCGAACGCGGTGGGAAGCCGCAGCGTCGAAGTGGAGCTGGAGGGAAGGCACGTGCGCGGTGAAGCCGAGCCGCGCTGGAGGGTGGTGGCGGCGACGACGCTCGAGCCCGCCGCGCCTCCGGAGGAGATGCAGGACATCGCCAGGGAGTACCGGGCGATGCAGGAGGACATCCTCCGGCACTGGCGTGAGGAGGTGAAGGACAGTGCGCGCCTCGCGGGAGTGTGGTCCTTCGAGCAGCTCGCGTACTGGTACGTGGGAGGCTTCATCGCGAAGGGCGCGCTCGGGGCGATGGAGGCCGTCGCGCCCACGGTGGTCTCGGTGCTGGGCAGGGGCGGGGCGAAGGCTGCACAGTGGTTCCGCACGGTGTTGATCCGCACGCCGCCCGCCGAGCGCGAAGCCCTCCAGCGCATCTGGATGAAGGTGGAGGCAGAGGGGTTGGTGGCGCTCAAGGCCGGGGAGCAGGCCGAGCTCCAGTCATTGCTGAAGGGGATGGAACACCAACTCCGAAGGCCCATCACGGACAAGTACTCGAAGGACAAGCTCAGGGAGTGGGCTCGACAGGAGTACTTCGAGGTGCACCGGCCCCAGTTGGCACAAGCCTTGGGGAAGGACCTCCTGGGGACGTATCAGGTGCACCATCTGGTGCCCATCGAGCATGCCCATCTGTTTCCCACCCGCGGTGTCAACGCGGCGGAGAACCTGGTGGGCATGGCGCGGGAGGTCCATTCGAGCGTCAACTCGGTCTGGACGTTCGTGCGGACGAACACGAAGAGCGTCTCCGCCAGGGAGGTGGAGGAAATCGCTCACATCACGCACAACCACTTCGGACGGTGGTTTCACGTCCTGTACGATCCGTCGAAGTCAGGAGCTGCACTTGCCTCCGCGGAGAAGGCCGCGCTGAAGGAAGTCGCGGCCGTGCTGGGGTTGTAGGTCCTGGCGTTTCAGGAGGCGCGTTCGCTTGGCGGGACTGGATACGGAGGGGAGCGGATGGACGAGGCTGGTGGAGGCCTGCCATCGCTTGGGCTTTCAGGTCAGCGTGGAGCCCCCCTCGGCCGATGCCCCTCGTCCTGGTTCAACGCTGTTGGGTGCGCCAATCGATCCCATACTCGCCGGACTCTATTCGCGGGCGGGCCGAGCCACTCTGGGAGACATCGAGCTGTATCGTCCTGGCGCCGGCCCGGATGGAGTCCTGGAGGTGAACGCATGGCTGCGGGGCAGGGGACAGACTCCATTCCCTTCATGCGTTCTCTTCGGACAGGTTTCGAGCCTCGCCTACTACTACGGCGTCGTTCCAGGGCTGGCGGATGCTCGCGGAGTCCAGCCAGTGCTCTACCTCGACATGCAGGAGGAACTGCTGGTGGTGCCGGTGGCCTCCAGCGTGGACCAGCTGTTCAACCAGCTTGCCCGGTTCATGGAGCTGCTTCCGGGGGAACCTGACTTCGTCCCGGGCAGATGCTCGACCACGACGTTCCCCTTCGCGGCGGCGGGGCTCGTCGCACAGGACACGGCCCTCGTGGAGATGATGTGCGCGGGCCGCTTCGACGGACTCGTGACCCGGGACGAGGAAAGCCAGCGCTGGATGCAGCAGGTGCTCGACCTGTGACTCCACGCAAGCTCTGCCTCCTCATCGCCTTCACCGCGCTCGTGACCGCCGTGGGCACGGGCGTGTGGCTCGCGTGGCCCGGACCGGACCTCACCGCGCAGGCGGACCTGTCGGACGAGCCCGTCCGCCTGCATCTCGAATCCAGCGACGACCCGGACAGCGAAGGGAGCGAACCTCCTGACGTCGTCGTGCTGAGCACCGGCATCCGCCTGTCGAACGTCCCTTCCAACTGCCACGCGGATACCCAGGGCTCCCTCACCTGCGAGGACCGCTGCGACTCGGACGACGCGTGCCCCGCCGACACCGTGTGCGCGCATCACCCGGACTTCGGCTTCCGCCACTGCCAGCCCCTGCACCGCTTCTGCGACGACGCATCGGACTGCACCTCGTCCGACACCTGCCACCCCGTGGACACCTCCGCCTCGGGCCAGGTCCTCCGGCGCTGCGTGCCGCAGGGAAAGCTGCGCGCGGGAGAGCGCTGCACCGGGTACTCACGGGAGCTGGAGGGCCGCTGCGCTCCGGGGCTCCTCTGCGTCCATGAGTTCTGCGGCCCACCGTGCGACGTTCACGACGCAAACGCCTGCGCCACCGGCACCGAGTGCGCCCCCAATCCCTACCGCGTCCGCGGCGCCTGCGTCCCCAGCTGCCGCGACCGCGCCTGTCCGCAGGGCGAACGCTGCGAGACGGACTACCCGGGCGAAGTGCCCATCTGCCGCCCCTTCGTGGGCCCCGCCTGCCTGGACGCCTCGCCCTGCGCCGCGAACCAGGACTGCCTGCGCGGCTTCGCCGAGCCCACCCTCGAAACCGAGGCCTTCGAGTGCCGCACCCGCTGTGATGACAAGACTCCATGCGGCCTGGGCCTCACCTGCGATGAGGTCAGCGGCTACTGCTTCCAGCCCTGCACCCACGACACCGACTGCTCCACCCCCGAGCGCTGCCACGTCCTCCACCGCCGCGAGTCCCAGCGCGGCTGCGGCTTCATCGCGGAAGGCCTCCCCGCCTTCCATCGCTAGCTTCGCGGCAGCTCCACGATGAACGTGGAGCCCTCGCCCAGGACGCTCTCAACCTCAATGTGGCCGCCCATCGCCTCCACGATCTGGCGGGCGATCCACAACCCCAGCCCGAAGCCGCCGTAGTTGCGCTCGGACACCGCGCGCTCGAAGCGGTGGAACAGGCGCGGCAGGTGCTCCTTCGCGATGCCGATGCCGCCATCCTTCACCCGCAGCCGGGCCCGGTCGTCCTCCGCCTCCAGCGACACGTGCACCGGGTTGCCCCGCCCGTACTTCAGCGCGTTGGAGAACAGGTTGGTGAAGACCTGATCCAACCGCAGCCGGTCCCACTGCCCCAGCACCTCCGGCGCCAGCGACAGCTCCAGCGGAGTGCCCGAGCGCGCGTACTCCTGTTCGAAGCGCTCGGCCACCTCGCGCACCAGCGCCCCCAGCTCCAGGGGCTCCAGCACCAGCTCCAGCTTCCCCGCGCTCAAGCGAGACACGTCCAGCAGGTCGTTCACCAGCAGCGTCTGCCGCTTCACCTGCCGGTCCACCCGCTCCAGCCCGCGCTTGAGCCGCTCCGGGTCGAAGGCCGCTCCCGACCGATTCAGTCCCGCCAGCAGGCTCTGCACCTGGAGCTGCAGCGCGCTGATGGGCGTCTTCAACTCATGGCTCGCGATGGACAGGAACTCCTCGCGCAGGCGGATGGCCTGGCGCGCGTCCCGGTAGAGGCTCGCGTTGTCCAGCGCCAGCGCCGCCCGCCGTGCCAGCTCCTGCGCGAGCGCCAGGTCGTGCGCGTCGTACGCCCCCTTCGACGTGACGAACGTCAGCGCCCCCAGCGTGTGCCCGCGCACCCGCAGCGGCACGCACAGGTACGCGCACGTCCCGCCCGCCCGCGCGTACGACGGGTCCCCCTCCGACAGCCCCGAGCGTGACTCCGGCCTCCCGGACTGGACGACCCGCGCCACCACCGCGAGCCCCGGGGGCGGCACCTCTCCGTCCTCGACGCCCGCCGTGGCCACGCAGCGCACGCCGCCGGATTCGTCTTCCAGGAACACGCCGCAGGCCTCCGCGTACTGCGGCACCGCCAGGTGCGCCACGCGCTCCAGCGTCTCCTCCTCCTCCAGGCTCCCCGCCAGCACCCCGCCGGCCTCCGCGAGGAAGCGCTGCGCCGCCTCGCCGCGCTGGCGCTCGGTGATGTCCACCATCACGCTCAGGCACTGCGGCGGGCCGCTCGCCGGGTGCACGCGCCCCGTCCACATGGCCACCTGCACCGCGCCACCGTCGCGCCGCCGCGCCGCCAGCGGTGCGCCATCCAGCACCGTGCCCCGCGTGGCGCGCTCCAGGCCCTGGCGGAACGCCTCCCAGTGCTCCGGCGGCACCGCAGGCAACACCTTCCCCAGCACCTCCTCCGCCGTCCACCCCAGCATCCGCTCCGCGGCCGGATTCCACAGCCGCACCGTGCCGTCCGGGTCCAGCAGCATGATGGCCGTGGGGCTCGCCTGGATGATGGCCTCCAGCGTCCCGTGCGCTTCGCGAAGCGCCGCCCGCGCCCGCTGCTCGCGCTCCAACAGCCGCGCCCGCGCCAGCGCCTGCGCCGCGTGGTGCGCCACCAGCTGGAGGAAGGCCCGCTCGTCGTCGTCGAACCCGTGCGGCAGGCCGAAGGTGAACACCAGCGCCCCCAGCACCCGCCCGTCCGCCACCAGCGGCAGACACGCGGACGAGGTCGCTGGCCGCTCCGACCCAGACAGCGCGTCCTCCGCCGGCAGCCACACCGGCCGCGACTCGCGCAGCACCCGCGCCACCGGCGAGTCTCCCTCCAGGGGCATCCGCTTCAGCCGCTCCGCCGCGTCCGGCGTGCAGCCCGCGCAGCGCAGCAGCGAGGCGCTCGTCGCGTCCGGCGCCACGCCCCACAGCGCCCCGGCCTTCGCGTCCGCCACCGCCAATCCCTGCTCCAGCACCACCTCCGCCACGCGCGCCGCGGTGAGCGCCTCCGACAGCTCCGCGGTGACGTGCTGCAGCCGCGCGAGCCTTCCCGCCGCCACCTCCGCCGCCTGCCGCGCCAGCCGCTCGGACGCGTACGCCCGCGCCACGTCCAGCGCCAGCGCCGCCCGGTCCGCCAGCTCCTGGAGCAGCAACTGCTCCGCTGAATCGAAAGACGCCGGCTCCGGCGCCTCCCGCCACACCGTCAGCGTCCCCAGCGCGCGCCCCCGAGCCCGCAGCGGCAGCACCAGCACCGCCTCCACCCCCTGCGCCACGCCCGTGTCCAGCACCTCCGCCGCAACACCTTCGTCCGCGCGCACCCGCTGGGAGAACAGCGCCTGCAGTCGCACGCGCGCCTCCGGCACCGCCGCCGCCGACGCCACCGTGCGCAGCCACAAGCCGTCCTCCGACAACAGCCGCAGCGCGCACGCGGAGCCCAACAAGGGCACCACCAACCCGCACAGCCGCTCCATCACCGCCGGGGGCTCCAGCGACGCGTCCGCCAGCACCCGCGAGGCCTCCGCCAGCAGCGCCAGCCGCTCTTCAATCTCCGGAAGCCGCGCCCCGTACTGCCGCGCCTCCCCCAGTCTGGTTGCGACCATCGTCATGCCACGTCCCCCCGTTGCACCCGCCATGGGAGCATGCCCCCGCTCGCGGCGCTCTGCGTCCCAGGTCCCGCCATCCCTGACTTCTGCGGATGCTCGACACCCACCCACCGGAAGCGTTGGTGGCGGGCACCTGCCTCGTTCCGCGGCCCGGCACCCCCGAGGGCAGGGCGCTCAAGCGCGTACATGGGAACACCTGTGGCGGTTGGAAACCAAAGGAGCGGCAAGGCGCCGGTTGCTCCGGGCCCGGGTTCGGCTAAAGCGGGGGCCGTGAACGCACCCTCGGAATCACCGGCCGCCCCTTCGGAGGGGCCGGAATCTCCCAAACGCATCGCGATGCTCGCCCTGAGCGCGCTGGGCATCGTCTACGGAGACATTGGAACCAGTCCGCTCTACGCGCTGCGCGAATGCTTCACCGGAGCGCACGGCGTCACGCCGACGCCGGCCAACGTCCTGGGCGTGCTGTCGCTCATCGTGTGGTCGCTCATCATCGTCGTGTCGGTGAAGTACATCATCTTCGTGATGCGCGCGGACAACCGGGGCGAGGGCGGCATCCTCGCGCTGATGGCGCTGGCGATGCACCGGCCCCGGGGCCAGTCACACCGCGCGCGGCCCGTGCTCATCACCCTGGGCCTCTTCGGCGCGGCGCTCATCTACGGCGACGGCGTCATCACCCCGGCCATCTCCGTGATGAGCGCGGTGGAGGGCCTGAGCGTGGCCACCCCCGTCTTCCAGCCGTACGTGATTCCCATCTCGCTCGTCATCCTGCTGCTGCTGTTCATGGTGCAGCGCAAGGGCACGGGCGGCATCGGCACGGTGTTCGGTCCCCTGATGACCGTGTGGTTCCTGGTGCTGGCGGTGCTGGGCGTGAAGGAGCTGCTGCACAACCCCGCGGTGCTCTGGTCGTTGTCGCCCGTGCACGGCGTGCAGTTCTTCATGGACAACGGGTGGCACGGCTTCCTGGTGCTGGGCGCCGTCATCCTGGTGGTGACGGGCGGCGAGGCGCTCTACGCGGACATGGGCCACTTCGGCGCGGGGCCCATCCGGCGGGCCTGGTTCCTGCTGGTGCTGCCGTCGCTGGTGCTCAACTACCTGGGCCAGGGTGCGCTCTTGCTGCGCCACGCGGAGGCCGCCCGCAACCCCTTCTTCCTCCTGGCCCCGGACTGGGCCCTGTACCCGCTGGTGGCCCTGTCCACCGCCGCGGCCGTCATCGCGTCGCAGGCCCTCATCTCCGGCTCCTTCTCCACCACCCGGCAGGCCATGCAGCTGGGCTACTGCCCGCGCATGGAGGTGGTGCACACGTCCGCGGAGGAGATGGGGCAGATCTACCTGCCCGGCATCAACGCGGCGCTGCTGGTGGGCGTCATCGCGCTGGTGCTGGGCTTCGGCTCCTCCAGCCGGCTGGCGGCCGCGTACGGCATCGCGGTGACGACGACCATGGGCATCACCACCGTGCTGGCCTACGTGGTGGCCCGGGAGCGCTGGGGCGTCCGCCGCTCCGTGGCCCTGCCCATCGCCAGCCTCTTCATGCTGGTGGACCTGGCCTTCTTCGGCGCCAACGCGGCGAAGATCGCGGACGGCGGCTGGTTCCCGCTGCTGCTCGCCGTCTGCATCTTCACGCTGATGACCACCTGGAAGCGCGGCCGGGACATCCTCGCCGGCAAGCTGCGCGCGGCCAGCCTGGGCCTCAAGGACCTGTTGGGCAGCTTCGGGGACCACCCGCCCGTGCGTGTGCCCGGCACCGCCATCTTCATGACGGGCAACCCGGAAGGCACCCCGCCCGCGCTCCTGCACAACCTCAAGCACAACAAGGTTCTTCATGAGCAGGTGGTGCTGCTCACCATCATCTCGGAGGAGATCCCCCACGTGGTGGCCCAGGAGCGGGTGGAGGTGGAGCCCCTGGAGCAGGGCTTCGTGCGCGTCGTGGCCCGCTACGGCTTCATGGAGAACCCCAGCATCCCGGACATCCTCAAGCGCTGCCGGGAGAAGGGCCTCCAGTTCCAGCTCATGGGCACCAGCTTCTTCCTGGGCCGCGAAACGCTCATCCCCACCAAGAAGCCCGGCATGGCCGTCTGGCGCGAGGCCCTCTTCACCTGGATGAGCCGCAACGCCCGCAGCGCCACCGCCTACTTCCGGATTCCGCCCAACCGCGTGGTGGAGCTGGGCAGTCAGGTGGAGCTGTAATCCAAAGCCTTGCCGCACCGGGACTTCACCCCGGGAGTAGAAAAGCTACTCGGCTGGTGTTGCACGTGTTTTACAGGGCTTGAGGTTTATTCCGCCTCGTAACCGCCTGAAAATACATGGGCAGGGCTCTTGAGGGAGGGGTTGTTCCGACCCGGGGGTGTCGGGAACTGGCTGCCACACAGCCCTTTACGCAGGGGCTTGCCTGCTTCAAATTACACCGCCCCCGTCCGTTTTTTCCGGTTCAGATAGAAAAATACGGCAGGGCAGCAACACTTTCGTCGATGAATCGAGAATCTTTTCGCGGGGCAGGGAAAAGTACTGTCCCGACGTAATAGAACTTGGTTACCCTGCGGCCAGGTGTCCCCCGGCACCCGGCGTCTGAAACGAGGTCAGCCCTTCCATGCTCCAGGCCATCGCCCCCGCCCCCGTGTCGTCCCCGGCCATCTCTCCGGTGAAGCCCGTCATGCCGTGGATGGCCGAGCCCCGGATGCCCCTGTCGGATGCGGCGCCGTACACGGTGCTGAGCGCCCAGGAGCTGTACCCGCGCATCTGCGTGCGTGATCCGTACTTCGCGCTGAAGGACGTGACGGTGCTGCCGGGTGAGGTGGTGGCGCGCGTGCCGGTGCAGATGGCGCCGGACGCGGAGGCGATGCCGCTGGGCCTGGGCGAGGCGGGCCGGCACCTGGCCATCCTGGGCTCGTGCGGCGCGGCGCTGGTGGCGCCCAAGGACGGGCAGCACTTCTACCTGGCCAGCGCGGCGCGCGGTCAGTGGCTGCAGCCCACCGCGCAGGAGCGCGCCACGGACATGCTCTGGGCGCTGGCGCAGGCGGAGTACACCGGCAAGCGCACCTGCACGGCGCGCACGCTCTTGTCCTCGTCGGACGGCACGCCGCTGTTCAAGCTGGAGGTGGACTACAACGTGCTGTCCGCCGCCGCCTTCACCCGCCTGTTCGGCGAGGCGCGCCAGGAGATGCGCCGCGAGCCGCGCCCCGCGGACACCGTGCAGCGCACCCCGGAGGAGTGGGCGAAGCTGCGGCAGAACCCGTACAGCAAGCCGCTGGACCTCCAGGACTTCCGCATGGAGGGCGACCTGATGAGCTCGTCGCTCGTCGTCACCCCGGAGCTGTGCAAGGGCCACTTCGCCATGCACCCGGTGATGCCGGTGGCCGTCGTCGCGGGCGGCATGACGCGCATGGCGACCACGCTGGGCCGCGCGCTGGAGCGCGCGCCCGGCGCCCGCTTCGTGGCCAAGGACGTGAAGCTGTCCGCGGACAGCCTGGCCTACGCGGGCCAGACGGTGGTGTTCGGCGCGCACCGCACCCTCGTGCGCGGCGCGGACCACACCTTCGCCTGCTGGGCGTCCGTGGGCGAGCGCGTGGTGGCGCAGCTGGACGTGACCTACACCCGCGTCGACTGAAGTCCCCTGAAGTCCGCTGGGAGCGCACCCGAAGCGCTGCCGACGCGCGGCCCCGCGTCCCGCGTCAGGTCCACTCGATGTCGTAGTCCACGCGGTCGATGCCCTGCGGCTTCGCGGTGGCCTTGCCCGTCAGTCCCAGCACCTTGAGCGAACCGGTGAGGATGCCCACGTGGTACGCGGGCGGCATCATGTCCCGGCGCATGCGCAGGGTGCCGGACTTGGGGCCCGTCGTGAGGTACTCGCGGTTGCCGTAGGACACCGCCGCGCTGTACGCCATCTGCGCGCCCGCGAAGAGCTTCTGGGGGTCGCCCCGGGAGATGATGCCGAACACCAGCATCCCCGGCCCGGTGGAGTAGCGGGTGATGCTCACCTCGCCGCACGCGTGGAACACCGCGTCCTGGGCGCCGAGCGCGCCCTCCAGCACGTCCGCCGCGCTGTACAGCAGCGTGAGGAACTCCCGCGCCGGGTACGAGCGCAGCTCCGCGTAGTCGTGGTTCAGCTCCCCCACGCGCAGCTTCTCCATGCCGATGGCGCCCGCGTGCTGCTGCACCAGGCCGAAGACGGACTTGAAGATGAGTCCACGGATGGAGTCCCCCGACTGGAGGATGGCGATCCGGGAGGCGAGTTCGGCCTTGTCCGACGGCATGACTTCCACTCCTTGGTTCACGGGCGAACCCGGGGCCAGCTTAACGGCCTCTTTTCACCTGTCGACAAAGCGCTTCACCGGGCGTCGCACCCGTCCCGACCTCCCATGTCCGGTGCCCGGGCCAACGCGGCAGGTTCAGAGGGTCTTTTCGCTCCCAGCCGGGGAGGGCGTCAGCGCTCGTCCAGCAGCATCGGCGCGAAGCCGGCCGCGTCGCAGGACGCGAGCACGTAGCGCACGCCCGCCCGTTCGCCGGTGAAGCCCGCGGGGATGCCGCTCGAGTGCAGGTGGCCGTACACGCACACCTTGGGGGCGAACGCTTCGATGGGGGCGCTGAAGGCGGTGGCCCGCTCGTTCGCGTACACGGGCGGGAAGTGCACCGCGACGATGCGGGTGAGCGGCGTGGGGGAGGCCGCCTCCTTCTTGAGCGCGTCCTCCAGCGACGTGTTGAGCCGGCGCGTCTCGCGCTCCACGTAGCCGGAATCCCCCTGCTCGTCGCCCATCTCCCCTCCGGGCATGGGCGGCGCTTCCGGAGCGGTCCACAGCCGCGTGCCGGCGATGACCCACGGGCCCATCACCACCGCGTTGTTGTGGAGGAAGCCCTCCAGCGTGCGGAACGGCTCCAGCAGCTTGCGCAGCTTGGACGCGGAGTCGCCCCACCAGTAGTCGTGGTTGCCGCGCACCAGAACCTTGCGCCCCGGTCGCGCGTCCAGCCACGCCAGGTCCTCCATCACCTCGTGGGCACGGGTGGCCCAGGAGATGTCGCCCGCGACGATGACCGCGTCCTCCGGCCGCACCCGCTCGTCCCACGCGCGCTGCAAGGGCAGCGGGTGGTCCGTCCAGCCGAAGCGGTGCATGTCCTTCTGCCGGGTGGAGGGCAGGTGCGTGTCGCCAATACCGAAGAGCCGCATGATGCTGGCGTCATAGCGGATGCCCTGGCCCCATGTCGGCCCTTCCAGCGCGGCGCGCGCCCGGACGGCTTTTCGTCTCGGTCCGCCAAGGGTTCAAATAGTGATTAATACAAGAAATGGTGTAACAAAACGTTACGTCACGGATGTCCTGAAATACGGCAGTGCGGCACCCATGCACCATCTCGGACTCCGCGTGAAACAGCGGGTCCCGCGATGTAAGTAATTCCGTGATTTCAGGTGTTTGAAGTCACGAGGAACGCCGCGCGCCGGGTGCGGGTGGAGCATGCATGCACCGGTCGCGGAAGAAAACTGGACGAAGGTGACGGGATGGAAGCGGCTGGCACGCACGGTGCTGAGAAGGCGTGGAGTCCCTCCCCCGACTTTGGAGTCCCCTCATGTCAACCTTCCGCAATCCCTTCGCGGCGGCGGCCGTCGCCCTGGTGCTTTCCGCGTGCGGTCCCCAGGCGCAGCAGCCCCCCGAGGCCCCTCCGGCCGAGACGCCGTCGCAGCCCTCCACGGACACGGCTGGCAGCACGCTGCCGCGTGAGCTGGACCCGCTGTTCGCGCAGGCCGCCCAGGAGTTCAACGTCCCGGTGGAGCTGCTCAAGGCGGTCTCCTACGCGGAGACGCGCTGGCAGATGGTGCGGGGCGAGGCGGAGTTCCCGGGCCAGCAGCCGGCGTTCGGTCTGATGGCGCTGCGCGGTGAGGACCTGGAGCAGGGCGCGGCGCTGGCGGGCGTGACGGTGGAGGCGGCGCGCACGGACGCGCTGTCCAACCTGCGTGCGGGCGCGGCGCGGCTGTCCCAGCTGGCCACGGACGCGAAGGTGGAGCGCGGGGACCTGTCCGCGTGGGCGCCGGTGGTGGCCGAGCTGAGCGGCATCACCAACCCGGAGGCGCAGGCGGAGCACGTGCACCGCTCCGTGTACGCGGTGATGAACGAGGGCGCGGTGGAGCTCAACCAGGACGGCTCGGTGGCCGTGTCGCTGGAGCCCGTGAAGGTGGAGGCGAAGTTCGCGCGTCCCCAGGTGCGCGCCATGGCGGCGGGCCCGGACTACGCGTCGTCCATCTGGCGCGCGGCGCCGTCGGGCAACTACAGCACGAGCAGGTCGCACAACCCGTTGATGATCATCATCCACACCTGTGAGGGCTCCTACGGCTCGTGCTGGAGCTGGCTCACCAACAGCGCCGCGGGCGTGAGCGCGCACTACGTGGTGAACGAGAGCGGCTCCGAAATCTCCCAGCTGGTGCGCGAGGCGCACCGGGCCTACCACATCGGCGCGAACTACGACTCGTCGCTCAACGGTGGCAAGGAGGCGTGGCTCAACGGCGTGCAGTCCAACAACTTCACCATCGGCATCGAGCACGGCGGTTACGCCAGCCAGACGTCCTTCCCGGCCGGGCAGATTGACGCGTCCGCGAAGCTGTCGTGCGACATCGCGCGCGACAACTCCATCGTGAAGGACAGCTACCACATCGTGGCGCACGGCAAGCTGCAGCCGGCGAATCGCACGGACCCGGGCCCCAACTGGCCGTGGTCCACGTACCTCAGCAAGGTGAACAGCTACTGCGGCACCGCGCAGCCGACGGGTGAGATCATCATCGACAGCAACAGCGCCAACAACGACGCGTCCAAGGCGAGGCTCTCGCTGACGGGGAACTGGTCGGAGGGCACGAGCGCTGGCTACTACGGCAGCGGCTACTTCTACGCGGCCACGGAGGCCATCTCCGCGCCGGCCTCGTTCGAGTTCTACCTGCCCACCGCGCAGACGCGCACGATTGACGCCTGGTGGGTGGCGGGCACGAACCGCTCCGCCACGGCGCCGTTCATCGCCTACAACGCGGCGGGCACCGAGGTGGGCCGCGTGTCCGTCAACCAGCAGGCCAACGGAGGCAAGTGGGTGCAGTTGGGCACGTTCAGCTTCAGCGCCGGCTGGAACAAGGTGCAGCTGAGCCGCTGGACGACCCCGGGCTTCGTGGTCATGGCCGACGCCGTCCGGGTGCGCTGACGTGAGGCACGAGGGCCTTGAACGGCGGAAGCGTTCCGGGCCCTCGCGGGCACGGCGGTGGTGGGCCGTGCTCGCCATGCTGGGCGCCATGGGTTGTCAGGGCCGCTGCGGCGGCGCTGGCGGAGCCCTGGTGCCCGGCGCCCTGTCGGAGGCGGAGCGGCGGGCCCTGCCGGGCACCATCGTCTTCCTCTCCGAAAGGGCGGGACAGAAGGACGTCTGGCGGGTGACGCCCGCCGGAGAAGAGACGCAGGTCACCTCCGCGCCGGAGGACGAGTACCCCGGCCCGCCGTCACCGGACGGCCGCACGCTGCTGGTGATTGCATCGGGCGAGGCGAACGGGCGCGTCTTCCAGCAGTTGCGCCTGCAGCCGCTCGAGGGAGGCCGCCAGGTGGCGCTGCATCCGCCCCGGCCCCGCGCGCGCAACGCGAGCTGGGCGCCGGACGGCACGTGGCTCGTGGCGGAGTCCGACGCGCAGGGCTTCAGCGACGTGGTGCGTGTGCTGCCCGCGGCGAACGCGGTGGACACGCGGCTGACGCACGTGAAGGCGGGCTGCTTCGAGCCCGCGGTGTCCCCGGACGGCACGGAGGTGGCGTGCGTGTGCAGCGGTGACGGGGACCCGGAGGTCTACGTCTTCCGCGCGGACGGCACGGGCGAGCCCCGCCGCATCACCACGTTCTACATGGAGGACCGGACGCCGCAGTGGAGTCCGGACGGCAAGTGGCTGTTGTTCGTGAGCAACCGCGAGCGCAAGGAGCGCATGTACCTGGTGCGCGCGGACGGCGCGGACCTGCGCGCCCTGTCCGGAGAGGGCTTCGCGGGCGACGAGCGCGAGGCGGTCTTCAGCCCGGACGGAAAGCGCGTGGCGTACGTGGCCCGGCTTCAGGATGGCAAGAGCCGCATCTGGGTGGCGGACGTGACGGGCGGCGCGCCGGTGGCGCTGACGGACGGACAGCACCGCGACGACATGCCGGCGTGGAGCCCGGACGGCAAGGCGCTGGTGTTCGTGTCCGAGCGAGACGGCGACACGGACCTGTACCTCATGCGCCCGGACGGCACCGGCCAGACGCGGCTCACCACGGCGAAGGGCGCGGACTGGCTGCCGCGCTGGTTCGTGCCGCGCTAGCCCGCGCGCTGGCGCAGCGGTTCGGGTGCCGTGGGGGCGGCGGGGGCTTCCAGGGGCACGCTGAAGAAGAAGGTGACGCCCCGGTCCGGCTCGCTCTCCACCCAGATGTGGCCGCCGTGGGCCTCCACGATGAGCCGGCTGATGTAGAGCCCCAGCCCCAGCCCCTTGCCGTCCGCCGAGCGGCCGTCCTCCGTGCGGTAGTACTTGTCGAACAGGCGCGCCGCGTCCCGGGGGGACAGGCCCGCGCCCTGGTTGGTCACCGACACCACGGCGTGGTCGTGCGCGGCGGAGAGCCGCACGTCCACCGGTGTCCCCTTGGGGCTGTACTTGATCGCGTTGGTCAGCAGGTTGGTCACCACGCGCTCCAGCCGCGCGGCGTCCATGGGCACCGGCGGCAGCGGATCCGCCAGGTGCAGCCGGAAGCGCTCGCGCGCGTCGGGCGGCACGTCGCGCTCCAGCACCTCCGCCAGGAAGCGGCCCAGGTCACGCGCCTCGCGGCGCAGGTTCACCCGGCCGGACTCCAGCCGCGAACCCTCCAGCAGCTCCTCGATCATCGTGCTCATCCACTCCACGTTGTGGATGATGGCCTGGGCCATGATGCCTTCGCGCTCCAGCTTCCGCTCGTGCAGCGCGCGCTGGAGCAGGTGGGCGCGCAGGTTGATGGTGTTCAGCGGGTTGCGCAGGTCGTGGGAGATGAGCCCCACGTACTCCTCGCGCAGCTTCTCCAGGTCCCGGCGCTCGGTGACGTCACGCAGGATGGCGATGCGCGTGGCGTCGTCCTCGCCCTCCAGCGGGCTCAGCCGCACCTCCAGCGGCACGCTGGTGCCGTCCTGCCTCTGGCCGGACACCAGCCGCCCGCCCGTGGCGCGCCCCGGGCCCTCTCCAGCGGCGGCCGGGCCATGGAGCCCCTCCGGCACCAGCAGCTCCACCTCGCGGCCCAGCAGGGCCTCCCGGCGGTAGCCGAAGACGCGCTCCGCCTCCGCGTTGGCGAAGCGCACGCGGCCGGTGGCGTCCACCACCACCATGGGGTCCGGCGCGGTGTCCAGGAAGGTGCGGAAGCGCTCCTCGGAGGACTCCAGCGCGGCCGTGGCCCGCATGCGTTCGGTGTCCAGCACGTCCAGCGCCCGCGCCGCCAGCAGCACCAGCGTGACGCCGCCGGCGGCCACCACCGTGGCGAAGAGGGGCAGCTTCGCGTCGTGGCTGAGCCAGCCCGTCAGGTGGATCAACACCAGCGTCAGCCCCAGCACCGGCGGCCCCAGCAGCGTCACCGGCACCAGCCGCCGGGCCACGAAGCCGCCCAGCGTGTCCCGCGTGAGCCGCGCCATCAGCCCCAGCTCCGGCCGGGCGCACAGCGTGCCCATGGCCAGCAGCATCAGCACGCAGGTGGTGTGCAGCCCCATGCTGCGCTCCTGGAAGAACGGAGCAGCGACGGGCGTCACCAGCGGGCCCAGCAGGAAGCCATTGAGCCCCGTCAGCGCCGCCATCAGCGCGAGCACCACCAGCGCGTCCGACCACGACAGCCGCTGCGGATGGCCCCGGTCCACCAGCGCCAGCGCCGGACCCAGGAGCATCAGGCACAGCGCCGTCAGGGGCGACGGCGCGATGCCGGGCGCCGCGCCGCCGTTCTCGCCGAAGACGCGCAGGAACAGCGCGTCCAGCCCCCCGTTGCCTCCGGTGATGACGCCATCCACGAGGCTCGCCGCGCCCAGCAGGGCCGTGGCCAGGGCGAGCGCGGTGCCCAGCCGGTGTTGGAAGCGAGGGGGAGTGGCCGGCAGCCGCAGGCCCAGCGCGGCCCCACCCAGCATCAACCCCAGCGCGGCGCTGGGGCGCATGGCGGGGAGCGCGGCGCCCATGGACTTGAGGACCATGACATCCAACGCCCAGCCCACCAGCACCAACAGGCCCACCAGGCAGGCGGCCGCCGCGGAGCTGCGTGCAAGGGCACGGACCATCGCCGTGCTTCGTGGCATGGATCGGCCGCTCATCATCCGCGTCCCCCCGGAACGCCAGCCCTGCATCCTGCCACAACAATCACGTGTCTGGGGCCCCCCCGGCAATGGGACGCCGGGGTTGGGAGGATGTCCGTCCTAGGCGGGGATGTCCGACCTGTCCAGGGTTGGGTCAGGGTGCGTAGCGGCCTGGATACACGGTGAGGACGACACCCAGCCCCGGGCCCACGTCGACGTTGCGCGGCACGTACGTGTCGGTGCCTTCCACGGACAGCTGGAAGGAGGCCACCCCGGCGCCGGAGTGGACGAAGAGGAACAGCCCATGGGCCGCGGTGCCCGCGGTGTCCACGGACGTCAGGTCACCGGACGGGTAGTAGACGCGGTCCGCCAGCTCGGCGCGGTTCAACGCCACGCGCGCGCCGCTCACGGGCTGACCGTTCAGGTCCACCACGCGCCCCAGCACGAAGCCCGCGGAGGCCAGGGTGGCCGCCGGGTCCCCGGTGTGGCCCTGAAGGCGCGGCGCACCCACGGCGGCGCCCAGCTGATCCACGAACGCGATGGGGAGGGCCCACGCGTGCGCGTCGATGATGTCCGTGCGCGGACGGGTGCCGGTGAAGGCGGTGTCGTAGACGAGCGTGGTGCTGCGCACGAGGCCGTCGTGCACGAGGCCCACCGCGAGCCCCTGGTGCACGTCGCGCACGGGCACGCCGGTGACGCGGAAGGCGCCGTCCTCGGACACCTCTCCGGTGGCGAAGGTGGCGGCCGCGTCGTTGACGGCCACGCGCAGCGGCTCCTCCACGGTGAGCGCCATCCCGGTGAGCGACGCCGGTGCCGCGGCCACGCCCTCGGCCTCCGGGAACACGCGTGCCTCGCCGCTCACGAGGATGCGAAGGTTTTCCAGGTCCACCGCCTCGGCGTCCTCGGTCCGCACGCCGGGGTCCGGTGTGAATCCGCCATCGCCACAGGCCATCGCCAACAGCCCGAGCACGGCACCACCCGCCGCCCGAATGTAGTGTTTCATCGGGCGGCAACATCTTCACGGCTGGGAGGGCACGCAATCCGCCCCCCGGTGTCGTCCGTCCCCTGCATGACGCACCGTCGCGCTCGCGGGCCGGACGCACCGGACACCGGGCCCTCCGGGTGTTGAAAACACGTCGGCACCGGGAGCCTGCCTTCCGCTGGAAACGGAAGGCCGCGCCCGGTGCCGCGGGTCACGCCAGGGAGGAGGATGCGGAGCGCCTACCAGCCCGACCCGCTCTTGCCGGAGGAGCCGGAGCTCTTGCCGGTGTTCCATCCGCCGCCGCTGCTGCCGCTGCTGCTTCCACTGCTACCGCCGCTGCTCCGGCCACTGCTGCCGCTGCTGCTGCTGCCGCCGCCGCTGTTGCCACTGGGAGGGGTGCTCCAGCCGCCGCTGCTCCGGCCATTGCCGCTCCCGCTGCTCCCGCTGTTGCTGTTGCCGCGGTTGCCGCGGTTGTTGTCCTTGTCGTCGTCGCGGCTCTTGCTGGCCGGGGTGTCCCAGCCGCCGCTGTTGCGGCTGTTGTCCCGGTCATTGTCCCGGTCGTTGTCCCGCGAGTTGTTGGAGGGAGCGACGTTGTTGCCGCGGCCCCAGCCGGAGCCGCTGGGAGGCCGGGCGCCGGTGCCCGTGCCGCCGGGAGGCGGGTTGCGGCCCTGGTTGACGGGGGCCGGAGCGGGCGCGGGCCGCGAGGGGGCGATGTTGTTACGGCCGCCAGGGCCCGCGGAGGCCGAGTGGCTGTTGCTCCAGCGGTAGCCCCGGGTGCCGCGGTCGTAGGAGTAGCCCGCGCCCCACGAGCCCTGCGGGTAGAAGTCGTGCTGGTGGCGGCCGTGGAAGTTGCAGTACGCGCCGCTGGGGGTGGGGTGGTAGTCCCAGTACCAGACCACCGTCGGGCCCCGGTAGTAGTAGACGTTGTCCGTGTAGACGTAGGACGCCTGGGGCGGCTGGTAGTCGTGGACGTGGGCGTAGTCCTCAGGGCACCAGCCGCCGCCGTAGTCGTCGGGGACGGGGTGCGCGCCGGCGAACCGGTACTCCACCACGGGCGCGGGGGCGACGTAGGCCACACGGCGGACGGGGCGATGCGAGTGGGCCTCGACGACACAGCCCGTCCCCATCAGCAGGGCCACGGGGACGACCAGGGCGAGCAAGCGGTTCATGAAGAAGTCTCCTGTCGCGGAAGTGGACCCTCAAAGCGTCCCGCTTCGCAACCTCTGCCCCCATGACGGCCCGCCTCCCCGGAAATTCACCCGGAACGCCCGCCCGCCGGGAAGGCGAGGGGCCCGCCTGATATGACACCCGGGTCGCGGCCCCTGGGGCGCCGCGCCTTCGGAGGCATGCGGATGTCGGATGTGGATTTCGGACGCGCGATGGGGGCGTCCTGCGCGCTGCACCCGGGGCGGGAGGCCACGGGCACCTGCGCCCGCTGTGGCAACTTCACGTGCGACACGTGCAGCCAGGGCGGCGCGTCGCCGCGCTGCCCCACGTGCCGGGAGCGCTCCGGCGCCACGTTCCCGCTGCGGCGGGAGGACTGGAACTTCAGCAACCTGTGGGACGTGTGCTGGGCGGCGTTCCAGCGCGAGTGGGGCATGCTGTCGCTCGCGGTGCTGGTCTACCTGGGCGTGAGCTTCGGCGCGCAGCTGTTGATCAACGTGGCCACGGGCATTGGCGCGGCGGTGGACAGTGTCGTCCTCGCCGGGGTGCTGGGCGTGGTGGGGCTCGTGGCGCAGCAACTGGTGCAGGGCCTGGTGCAGCTGGGCCTCGTGCGCGTGTGCTTCGACGTGCTGCACGGAGGCCGCGCGGACGTGGCGCGCCTCTTCAGCCAGATGCACAAGGCGGTGCCCTACACGCTGACGATGCTCCTCGTCTTCGTCATCGTGATGGTGCCGCTGGCCCTGCTGGGCGTCCTGGCCATCCTTACGCTCATGGGCACGGGCATGCTGAGCGGCGTGGACCTGAACTCCTCATCGGACGAGGTCTGGAGCGCGCTGGTGCCCATGCTCGGCGTGATGGGGCTGGGGTTCCTGGTGCTGGTGGGGCCCTTCACGTACCTGGCGCTGCCGCTGTACCTGGTCCAGCCGGAGCTCGCGTACGACGACGCGCCGCCCTCGCCCTTGGAGGTGCTGCGCCGCAGCTGGGAGGCCGCGCGCGGTCATCGCCTGGGCATCCTGGGCGTGGGGTTCGCGGGGGGCGCCGTCATGCTGGCGGGGGTCTTCGCGTGCTGCGTGGGCTTCATCCCCGGCATGGCGCTGGCCCAGCTGCTCATCGCGGGGATGTTCCTGGCCCTGCGCTCCCCGCGCGACGACGCCGCGGAGTCCTTCCCGGGCTGAACGCCGCGGGAAGCAGAGGCGCGCCTTCGCGAAACGGAGCGAAGGCGCGCGGGGGACTTCAGTGCACCAGCCGCTCGGAGGAACCCGAGCGGGGCGCGACGACCTTGCCCAGGCACGCGAGGATGTGCTCGCGGTACTCGGACAATTCGCGCAGGCCGCACAGCATCCACCGGCCGCCAATCACCAGCGTGGGCACGCCTCGCACGCCGCGGCTGCCGGCCAGCCGGTGCTCGTCGTAGATGAGCCGGCGCGTCTCTTCCGAACGGAAGGCCGCGGAGAACTGGTTCATGGACAGGCCCACGCGCGACGCCAGCTCGAACACCACATCCGAGCGCGACACGTTGACGCCCTGCTCCAGCGCGGCGCGCTGCATGGACCGCGCGAGGAAGGCCCGCGCCTGCGGCCCCTGCAACCGCGCCGCCTCCAGCGCCGCCAGCGCCGGCACGCTGGAGCGCGGTGGATCACCGCCCAGCCACAGGTCCGTGGAGAGCAGCGAGGCCGTGGGGTCGGGTTCGCGCTGCGCGCGCTTCACCTCTTCCACCAGCCCGCGCACTTCGCGCTCCGTGGGCAGGACGTCGTGCAGACGCAAGGGGTAGGGACGCACGCTCCAGCGGACGGCGTCGCCAAACTCCTGGCGAAGCACTTCCAACCGTTGGTCGGCGAGGTAGCACCAGGAGCACAGCACATCCTGGTAGACGGTGATCTGCAGCGGCTTGTGCAGCGTTTTCATCGGGGGTCGCCAGATTAGAGGCGCATCCCCACCGCTGCCAACACCCCTGGACAATCCCCGCCCGAAGGCATTCCCGTATTCCTGAGGAGCATCCAAGGCACCGTGCGCACCGTGAAGTCCCGCACGCATGCCACGGAGCAGGCGGGCAGGCACGCAGGTGCTGCTCGCGCGCCTGCTTTCAACACCACATCTCGTTCAGGAAGCGCGGCCCGCCCGTGTGCGCAACGCGCTGGCCCGGGTCCCCGCGTACACCAACGCGTGCTCCACGATGTGGCCCGCGATGTCCTTGCCGGTGGCGCCCTCCAGGCCCTCGAAGCCGGGGCTGGAGTTGATCTCCATCAGGCGGGGGCCTTCGCGGCCCTCCAGCATGTCCACGCCCGCGACCTCCAGGCCGATGATGCGCGCCGCCTTCACCGCGGCCTCCACGTAGTCCGGGGGCATCGTGATGGCGCGGCCCTCGCCGCCGCGGTGGATGTTGGAGCGGAACTCGCCCTTCTTCGCCTTGCGGCGCATGGCGCCCACCACGGTGTCGCCCACCACCAGCGCGCGCACGTCGCGGCCCTCGCTCTCCGCGACGAACTCCTGGAGGACGATCTCCTGGCCCAGGTCCCAGAAGGTGTCGAGGATGGTCTGCACCTCCGGCAGCGTGTGGGCGATCATCACGCCCACGCCCTGGGTGCCCTTGATCAGCTTGATGATGACGGGCAGGCCACCCACCTCCTGCACCAGCTTGCGCACGTTGCCGCGGTCGTGAGCCATCACCGTGCGGGGCATGTCCAGGCCCGCGCGGGCGAGGAACTGGAGCGCGCGCAGCTTGTCGCGGCTTCGCGCGATGGCCGTGGGCGGGTTGAGCACCGGCACGTCCATCATCTCGAAGTGGTTCACCACCGCCAGGCCGTACGCGGTGATGGACGCGCCGATGCGCGGGATCACCACGTCCACGCCCTTCACCTCCGCGCCGCGGTAGGTCATGCGCGGCTGGCCGCGGGCCAGCAGCAGGCAGCAGCGCAGCGTGTCGAACACGAGCGCCCGGTGCCCCTGGGCCTTGATGGCCTCCACCAGCCGGCGTGTCGAGTACAGCGAGCGCTTGCGGGACAGGATGGCCACGGTCTTCTTCGCGCGGGGCCGCTTGGGTCGCGGTGCGTCACCGCGCTCGGGTGCCTGTGCGCCAGGCGGGACGGGCGCCTTCTTCGGCTGGACTTTTCGGGGGGGCATGCGGGGCGCGGGACACTAGCACGCACGGGCGTGGAGGCACGGTGCGTGGGCACCCTTTGCTATCCTCGCGTTCACTGATGACCGCACCCAACCCGCATCCCGACGACATCCACACCAATCCCGGAGACGTCGGCCTCGAGCTGTCCTCCCAGTCCCCCCTGCTGGGGGAGACACTGGTGGTGGATCCGCGCGCCAGCGTGAAGCTGCACAAGTGCCGGCTGCTGGTGACGTCGGGGCCGGACACCGGGCGCTCCATGGTCAGCGACAAGGAGCGGCTGCGCTGCGGCGCCCACCCGGGCAACGACCTGGTGCTGGTGGAGGACCGCACCGCCAGCCGCCACCACTTCGAGGTGCAATACACCGAGCGCGGCCACCTCCTGGTGGACCTGAACTCCACCAACGGCACCTTCCTGGACGGCCGCCGGATTGAACGGGCCTACCTGTCCCCGGGCTCGCAGATTCGCGCCGGCTCCTCCGTCATCACCTTCGCTCCCCTGGACGAAGAGGTGGCGGTGGAGCCCGACCGCGAGGGCGAGCTGTGCGGCATGGTGGGCCAGAGCGTGAAGATGCGGCAGGTGTTCGGGCTCATCAAGCGCATCGCGCCCATGGACGTGTCCGTCATCATCCAGGGCGAGACGGGCACGGGGAAGGAGCTGGTCTCCAGCGCCATCCACGAGCTGTCCGGTCGTGAGAAGGGCCCCATGGTGGTGCTGGACTGCGGCGCCATCCCGCCCAACCTCATCGAAAGCGAGCTGTTCGGCCACGAGAAGGGCGCCTTCACCGGCGCCACGTCCAGCCGCCCCGGTGCCTTCGAGCGCGCGCAAGGGGGCACCATCTTCCTGGATGAGCTGGGCGAGCTGCGCCTGGACCTGCAGCCCAAGCTCCTGCGCGTGCTGGAGAACCGCGAGGTGCGCCGGGTGGGCGGCAACGACGTCATCGAGGTGGACTGCCGGGTCATCGCCGCCACCCACCGCGACCTGGTGAAGGAGATCGCCGCGGGCAACTTCCGCGAGGACCTCTACTTCCGCCTGTCCGTCATCCACATCCAGCTGCCGCCGCTGCGCCAGCGCCGGGACGACATCCCGCTCATCCTCAAGCGGGCGCTGGCGGAGCCAGAGGTGGTGGAGACGCACGGCCGCAAGCGCTTCTCCGCGGAGGCGCTGGGGCTGCTCATGGCCTACGCCTGGCCCGGCAACGTGCGCGAGCTGATGAACGTGCTCTCCCACGTGCTGACCTTCTCCGACGAGGGCGAGGAGATATTGCCCTCCCACCTGCCCCCGCGCGTCCGGGGCCAGGCCCGCGAGGGGCCGCTGCCTTTCAACGAGCACCTGGCCTTCAAGGACGCCAAGGAGCAGCTCCTGGAGAACTTCGAGCGCGAGTACGTCACCAGCGTCCTCACCCGCTGCGAGGGCAACCTGTCCCGCGCCGCCCGGGAGAGCGGGCTGCACCGCAAGTCCATCGAGCGGCTGGTGAAGAAGTATCAGCTCGACGCCAAGGGGCTGAAACCGCGCTGAAACAGCGTCGTCACACGGTTCCACTGAGGGTGTTACATCCCCAGGAAGTTTTCACCGGGCCCGTCCTCTGAGACAATCCCGGCCCCCCTTTCAGACCCCGACGCAGTGTGTCGGCGGTCACTTGACGGATACTGCGAGATTCCCCCATCCCGCAGGATGAGCCTCCGTATGAGCGCACGATCCCCCCGTGAAGCAGGCGAATCCGGCCAGGCCCTGGTGGAGGCCGCGCTGTCGCTGCCACTGGTGACGTTCCTCATCCTGGGCGCGCTGCAGCTGTTCCTGATGATGCAGGCGCGGGTGATGACGCACTACGCGGCCTTCCGGGCGACGCGCGCGGGCAGCGTGGCGCACGGGGACTGCGAGCGGATGACCCACGCGGCCATCCTGGCGCTGATTCCGACCTTCCACTCGTTCATGGGGCAGGGGACGGGTTCGCTCAACGGTCCGCTGGGCCGCGGCGCGGGTTCGGACGCACCCCGGCTCCTGGCGGAGGCGTTCGCGGCGCGGATGAACAACCGCTACGCGGGCTCCGGCGGTCCGGGCCCCGGCATGGACGGCGTCCACAACCGCAGCATCGTGTGGATCCAGCGGGACCTGGCGGGCGGCGGCGTGGACAGCCCGGAGGACAGCGACTTCGACCGGCCGGGGCACCTGCGGCGGCTGGAGGTGCAACTGGTGTTCTGGTACCCGCTGCGCATCCCGTTCGCCAACTGGGTGATGTCGCGCATGTTCCTGGCGCACTTCAACCTGCGTCCCTACACGGACGCGAACCCGCTGATCGTCGCCGAGCGCAACGCCAACTGGAACGGCAGTGACGTGACGACGTCGCACGTGCTGGACGGCGAGCTGGGCGCGGAGCTGGCGGAGCGCGTGCTCAACCGGCAGTACGTCTTCCCCATCATCACCACGTTCACCATGCGAATGATGACGCCCGTGAAGTCGCGTTTCTTCGCCACCATGGCCTGTCCCCGGTGAAAACCATGAAGCGCTCTTTCTCCCAGCGCGGTCAGACCCTGGTGCTGTTCGTCCTCAGCATGCTGCTGCTGTTGCTGATGGTGGCCCTCACGCTGTCGTTCACCATGAAGGTGCGCGAGCGCATCGAGGTGCAGACGGTGGCGGATGCCGCCGCGTTTTCGAACGCGGTGGCCACGGCGCGCACGTTCAACACCATCGCCGTCAGCAACCGCGCGGAGATCGCCCACATGGTGGCGAACGCGGGCGCGGCCAGCCTGCTCAACTGGGCCAGCCTCTACCGGGGCGAGTTGAACGCGGCGAAGATGGGCTACGGGGCGTGGGTGCCCGTCTATCAGGCGTTCGCCACCGCGGGCTGCCCCTGCGCCTGGTCCAACGGCTTCTGCGCCCGCATGTGCCAGTGCGGCATCCGTGGGGTGACGGACCTGGGCCGGCTGATGACCATGCTCCAGCGCGAGGACCTGCGCGTGGAGGCCGTGTTCCAGGCGTTGGATCCGATGGTGGGCCTGCAGATGCGCCTGCACCAGGTGGCGGCGGGCGCGCTGTATGCCTCCTCGCTGAATGACTACATGAGCCTCGAGGACAAGGTGGGCGACCAGGGTTTCGCCAACGACATCCTGGGGGACCTGGTGCCGGGAAGGAACCCGCGCGACGCGGGGTGGTTGGCGCCGTCCGCGGGCAACGTCTCCCGGAACGAGCTGGCGGACAACACGGCGTGCGTGGGTGGTGGCGCGGTCTGTGATCCGCTGCCGCTGACGGTGGCCCACAGCGTGGACGCGGCCATGGGAAGCCGTGGCTTCACCTTCGTCACGTCGCGGACCCTCGAGCAGTACATCGCGCACGAGGCGAACCTGGCCTTCGTCATCCTGCCGCCGGACATCGTCACGCTCCCGCTCGCCGCGGGCACGTCCCACTTCGGCAAGCCAATCCTCCAGTACGGGTTCTTTCCCCCCTACGCTCCCGCCGTCACGGCCGAAGACGAGGGCCTCGTGGCCTTCATCTACAACCACATCGCGCATGGCGGTGGACCGCCGTGCCCGGTGATGGTGGGCGGCACGGTTCCGACCCTTGCCCTGTTCGCGGCCTCCGGTGGCGTCATGCCCACGCCCACGCATATGTGGTTTGGCGGCACGGACCCCGCGCCCTTCGCGCGGCACATGCTGGCGCCGTGTCTGGGCGGCCCATCGAGCTGCCCGGGCATCTGGCCGCCGTTCATGGACTACAACCTGACGGAGCTGTGGCCCAACGGCGCGGACAACAACTTCGGGCAGCCGAAGAACTTCGCGGTCATCCAGCGCGACCGCAGCAACATGCCCCTCTCGCAGCAGGACCCGTGGAACCTGGCGTTCCGCTTCCGCTTCAAGGCGAGCAACCCGAACCCGAACGCGGGCAAGTTCGACAACACCAGCGCCACCATGGCGGACGGCGTCACGCCGCTGGGCATCCAGACGGCGCTGTCCACGGGCATCGCGTACTACCACCGCGGCCGCAGCCTGGGCATCTCCCACTGGAGTGAGCCGCCCAACCTGCTCAATCCCTATTGGCGCGCCACGCTGGTGCCGGTGGACACGGACGAGTCTGGCCTTCAGGACGCCATCGACACGCTGCGCCCCACCTCTCCGTCCTCCGCCCAGACCATCGAAGAGCTCCGCCGCGTCGGCTTCAGGGGGTTCCAGTGATGCACAGCCATCTTCGTCGTCACCACCGGCGGGCGCGGGGCCAGTCCATCGTGGAGGCGGCCCTCGGTGTCACGCTGTTCATCACCATCCTGGTGTTCGGCATCCACTTCGCGGAGGTGGGCTTCCTGTCGCTGAAGGTGCAGGAGGCCGCCGTGTCAGCGCTGTGGAACGGCACGCACGGGGAGATGCACGACATCCCCGCGGACTACGGCTCCGCGCATGACTCCATGCGGCGCGCGGGCGAGGACGCGCAGGCGCGCTACGCGGACTTCAACGGCCTGTCGTCCGTCAACCGCGGCGACACCATCACGCAGGTGTTCACGCGGGGCTCGGATCTGCGCGTGAGCTGCGGCCGGAACGGGGGGCTGGAGTGGGATGGCCCCGTGCTGACCCGGCTGATCTACCGCGACGAGGGCGGCACGGCGTGCACGTCCCAGGCGAACCTGAGCTCCTGGAACATCCCCACCCGGTTCCTGGACCAGGGTTCGGAGACGGGGCTGTACACCGAGCAGCATGTGGATCCGGCCCACGCCAACATCCAGGTGTGTGGCATTGGCCGCGCGGTGGGCGGCACCTGCCGGGGCCGCTTCTCCATGCTCGTGGACGACTGGGGCCTGTCGAACGAAATTGAGTCCTCCACCTGCTTGCTGTTCCAGGACATGGCGCTGCCGTGCACCAACGGGCCGTTCTACACGGCCACGAAGGGCGTCTACGAGCCCACCACGCTGCCCATCCCGACCTACGCCAGCTTCCTGGCCATGGACGCCCTCTTCATGAATCCGCTGCCGCCCCTGGTGCTGATGCAGCGGGAGAACACCTTCTGGATGAGCGCGGCGGGTGAGGAGAGCCAATTCATGCAGGCCTGGATCAAGCTGACGCCACTGGGCAACATTTGGAATACGTCGCCCGGCGCGCTGATTGGCATCACCACGCCCCATTACGGTCTGGGCTATCTGGACCGTAACGGCTGCTTCCTTGGAAAGGATTGCTGAAGATGAAGATGCGAAGCCTGCTGTCGGGTGGAGTGCTGGCGTTCGTGCTGTGCCTGACGGCGTCTCCCGCGCGCGCGGACAGCAACTCATGCAACACGGACTGCGCGACGAAGAACGGGGACACGCTCAACGCCTGCATCACCGCCTGTCCGGCGCCGAGCAGCCCGGGGTCTGCGAAGGACAGCAGCCGCACCTGCTCCGCGCGCTGCGCGCAGAAGTTCCAGGCCCAGTTCAACCAGTGCAAGTCCCGCTGCCCCAAGCCGGAGGGCGACACGGGTCCGAAGTCGGGCAAGTCCGTCAAGGCCGCGCGGTCGCACCGCCAGTAGGAAGGGACCGGAGATGAAGCGTGGAATCGGGCGCTGGGCCCTGTTGCTGGCGCTGGCGGGGGCCGTCCCCGCGTGGGCGCAGCGGGCCAACTTCACCTGGGACATCCCCAAGACCGTCAGCGTCGTGGACGTGCCGGGCCAGGTGGACGCCAATGGCGTGCCGGTGAAGCTGCTCGCGGTGCGCAGCAAGGAGAAGGCGCAGGTCATCCTCCAGAGCGTGGTGGACCGCTTCCAGTCCTGGGGCTTCTCGGTGCAGGAGGCATACAAGCAGCCGCAGCTCCTGCGCGAACCGATGGTGACGGGCCTCGACACGCGCAACTTCATCTCCTACACGGCCATCCTCCAGGTGAACCCGGACGGCACCACCACGGTGTTCCTGGGGCAGGCGAACCTGGGCGCGGCGAAGGCCCCGCAGCCGGCCGGGCTGCCCGTCTTCCCCGGAGGCGCCGGGGTGCTGACGGCGCAGACGGAGGGCTCGCACACGGTGAGCTACTCGGTGCCGGGCAAGACGACCGCGGACGTGGAGGCCTTCTACCGCGAGGTGCTCACCAAGGCGGGGTTCAAGGAGATCCAACCCCGCGTGTTCAAGTCCTCCACGGAAGAGGTCGCGCTCAACCTGGCGGTCACCAAGGAAGGCCAGGTGGCGGTGCGGCTGGTGCGCCGGGCTGCGGCGCCAGACGATGACATGCGCCCGGGCGAGTGACGCCAGCGGGCAAGGGAAGACGAGAGCGACATGACGACGCGTATCGCGGTGCGGGGATGGCTGGGACTGATGGCGCTGGGAGCCGTGCTGGTGGCGCCCCAGGCGCTCGCGCAGACGTGCGACGAGAAGTGCTCCATCAGCGCCGGCTCCACGCTCCAGGCCTGTGTGAAGAAGTGCTCCGCCAAGGACAGGAACTGCACGGACAAGTGCACGAAGGCGTTCCAGGCCGCGAAGGCGAAGTGCGCCAAGAAGTGTCCCAAGGGCAAGGGCAAGAACACGCCCCAGCCGCACACGCACGAACACGGCGACGACCACCACGACGAGTGAGTCCGCGCCTGGATTGAAGGACCGGCGGGAGGGTGTTACGGGCGCTGCCAGCCATGAGCGACGCCCCCTCCCGCAAGGACCTCGACGCCACCGTCCACCTGCCGCGCACGGAGTTCCCCATGAAGGGGAACCTGGGCCAGCTCGAACCGCGCCTGCTCGCCTGGTGGCGGGAGCAGGACGTGTGGACGCAATTGCTCGCGAAGAACGCGGGCCGTGAGCCCTTCGTGCTGGCGGACGGGCCGCCGTACGCCAACGGCCACCTGCACGCCGGGCATGCGCTCAACAAGGTGCTGAAGGACATCGTGGTGAAGTTCCGGAACCTCTCCGGACGCCCGTGTGACTTCATCCCCGGCTGGGACACCCACGGTCTGCCCATCGAGCAGGCGGTGGAGAAGCGCCTCAAGGAACAGAAGCTGGACAAGCGCACGCTGTCGCGCGACGCGATGCTGGAGCGCTGCCGCGAGTACGCGCTGGAGTTCGTGGACATCCAGCGCGCGGAGTTCCAGCGGCTGGGCGTCTTCGGGACGTGGGACGCGCCCTACCGGACGCTCGACTTCAGCTACGAGGCGCAGGAGGTGCGCGAGCTGGCCGCGTTCGCGCGCCGGGGCATGTTGTACCGCCGCAAGAAGCCCGTGGCGTGGTGCCTCCAGGATCAGACCGCGCTCGCGGAGGCGGAGGTGGAGTACGCGGAGCACACCTCGCCATCCGCGTACGTGGCCTTCGACGCGGGGCCGGCGCTGGTGGAGAAGCTGCCGCAGCTGAAGGGGCAGCGCGTGTCCTTCGTCATCTGGACCACGACGCCCTGGACGCTGCCGGCCAACCTGGCCATCGCGGTGAACGCCGAGTTCGAATACGTGTTCTACCGGCTGGAGGACCGCGTCCTTTGCGTGGCGAAGGACCTGTTGGCGAAGGTGCTGGCGGAGGTGAAGTCGGACGAGCTGGCCGTGAAGCACGTGCAGCTGCCCACGGGGGAGGTGTCGTCTCCGGCGCTGGTGGATCCGTCCCGCATCCTCGCGTACGCGACGGGCGAGGACCTGGAGCACGTGACGTATCAGCACCCGTTCCTGGAGCGGCAGGGGCGCGTGGTGCTGGGTGAGCACGTCACGTTGGACGCGGGCACGGGGCTGGTGCACACGGCGCCGGGACATGGCCAGGAGGACTACGAGGTCGGCTTGAAGTACGGCCTGGATATCTACAACCCGGTGCGCGCGGACGGCCGCTACGACGACACGGTGGGCGAGGTGCTCGCGGGCCGGCGCGTGTTCGAGGCGAACCCGGTGGTGCTGGACCTGCTGGTGCAGCGGGGCGCGCTGCTCAATGACAGGTCGGACACCGTCACGCACAGCTATCCGCACTGCTGGCGTTGCCATCAGCCGGTCATCCAGGCGGCGACCTACCAGTGGTTCATCCCGATGGACGCGCCGTTCCACGGCACGCAGACGTTCCGGCAGGTGGTGCTGGAGCAGGTCGAGCAGGTGCAGTGGGTGCCGTCATGGGGGCAGTCGCGCATCCGGGGCATGCTGGAGGGCCGCCCGGACTGGTGCATCAGCCGGCAGCGCAGCTGGGGCGTGCCGATTCCCATCGCGTACTGCGACGGGTGCGACGACGCGGTGGTGTCTCCGGAGGTGATGGAGCGGGTGGCGGCGGTGGTGGAGAAGGAGGGCGCGGGCGTGTGGTACCGCACGCCGGTGAAGGATTTCCTCGGGCAGGACTTCACGTGTCCGCGCTGCGGCAAGGGCGAGTTCCACCGCGAGACGGACATCCTGGATGTGTGGTTCGACTCGGCGTGCATGGCGTCCGCGGTGTTGGCGAAGCGGCAGCGCGTGCCGGCGGACCTGTTCCTGGAGGGGAGTGATCAGCACCGGGGCTGGTTCCATTCCTCGCTG
This sequence comes from Corallococcus sp. AB045, assembly GCF_003668895.1. Taxonomy (NCBI): domain Bacteria; kingdom Pseudomonadati; phylum Myxococcota; class Myxococcia; order Myxococcales; family Myxococcaceae; genus Corallococcus; species Corallococcus sp. AB045. Next base: position 25,276 of record NZ_RAWN01000019.1, on the reverse strand, counting down.
CTGGTGTCGGTGGGCACGCGCGACGTGGCGCCCTACAAGGCCTGCCTGACGCATGGCTTCGTGGTGGATGGTCAGGGCGAGAAGATGTCCAAGAGCCGTGGCAACACGGTGGCGCCGGACAAGGTCATCCAGCAGTACGGCGCGGAGGTGCTGCGCCTGTGGGTTGCGGCGAGCGACTACCGCAACGACGTGCGCCTGTCGGACGCCATCCTCAAGGGCCTGTCTGAGGGCTACCGGAAGATCCGCAACACGCTGCGATACGCGCTGGGCAACCTGCACGACTTCGACCCGGCGAAGGACGCGGTGGCCGGGGACAAGCTGTTGCCCCTGGACCAGTGGGCGCGCGGGCGGCTGGCGCAGGTGGCCGCGCGGGTGCGGCAGGCCTACGAGGATTATGAGTTCCACCTCGTCTACGCGACTGTGGTGGACTTCTGCGCCAATGACTTGTCCGCCGTGTACTTCGACATCCTGAAGGACCGGCTCTACACGGCGAAGCAGGACGGGCCCGCGCGACGGGGCGCGCAGACGGTGCTGCACGAGGTGCTCACGGTGCTGCTGCCGCTGCTGGCGCCGGTGATGAGTTTCACGGCGGAGGAGGCGTGGCAGCACCTGCCGGGCGAGCGCGCCAAGAGCGTGTTCCTGGCGGGCTTCGCGGAGGTGAAGGCCACGATGCCGCCGGAGCTGGAGGCGCGCTACGCGAAGCTCTTCGCGGTGCGCAGCGCGGTGCAAGGCGTGCTGGAGGTGGCGCGGCGGGATAAGCGCATCGGCGCGTCTCTGGAGGCCCGTGTGGTGCTGAGCGCCACGGGCGCGGTCCGGGAGATGCTGGATGCGCACCTCGCGGAGCTGCCCGGGCTGTTCATCGTGAGCCAGGTGGAGCTGGCGGATGCTCCGTCTGATTCAGCGAAGGCCTTGGATGTTTCACAGACATTCGGTGACGGCGCATCCCTGTCCGCGGAGGTGCTTCCGGCCCTGGGCACCAAGTGCCCGCGCTGCTGGGTGTATTCCGAAGCGGTCGGGCAGGGGGACGATGTCTGTCTTAAGTGCCGTGAGGCATTGAGCTGAAAGCAAGGCTCAGGGCTTGGGGGCCGGTTCGAGCTTGGGGCCCATGGGAAGCCAGTTGTCATAGTCCTCGCTGCTTTCGGGCTGCAGCTTGAGGAAGGCCCCACCGGTATCCTCGGGCCGGAGGTCCCAATCGATTTCCCATTCGATAGGGGTCTCTCCCCAACGGAGCTCAGTGGGGCGTTCCTGCACGACCTTGTCGCCGATGGTGACGAAGCGCAGCCGGCCCAGGAGTTGCGGCTTGCCTCCCGTTGGCAGAGGGAACGTGAAGAGCGCGGGCGGAAGCGAGGGAAATGGGGGGGCCGCGACCTTCGTCCTCTGAGTCTCGCCTCCGGCAACCTTGCGGAACGCGCCGCAGCGGAAGTGCTCCGCCTGGGAGACGACCGCCCGGAACAGGAACGTGTCGTCCGTGGGGAATGACAGGGGCTCCGTGGGCACGGGGAGGAGCACGTTATGGGCGCATGATCCGTCCACCTCCTCCGTGACCTGGGTCCCGTCCGTCATCTTGGAGATTCTGCTGAGGTTGACGAACCCATGTTGGGCGGTGCCCTGGCCCTCTCCCCGGGTGGCATCCATGTGGACCCGGAGGATGCCACCGAACCGCATGGTGTCCGACCAGTCGAAACGCTTGTCCCCCTGGATCCAGGTGCCCTTTGACCGCAGCTGGATGACGTAGCTTCCCGCCCAGTCGGGCTCGGCCAGGACGCGCGCCTTGGGCGTGGAGAGGGATTGGCTGGTGGCGGCGGGAGCCGAGGCGACAGAGGGCTTGCTGGAAGCGCAAGCCATCAACATCGCGGCGCCCAAGAGCAGGGGACGGGAATGAGAAAGGGTCATGTTGGCCGGATGGCAATGAACCCGTTTCCCAGGGATGCGTCCAATTCGTGGCGAAAACACTCTGGCAGGAATTGGGGCTGACTAGGGATTGGCCGCCTCCAGCTTGCGCAGCGTCTCCACCAGGTTCTGCATGCGTTCATGGTGCGTGCCGGGCCAGAAGACGCGCTGGCAGCCAGGGCACTGCTGGAAGTGTTTGTGGCGCTGGGTCACGCCCTCCGGGACGCGGCCCTGCACTTCTTCCGGCGTCGCGGTGGACAGCGGCGCATTGCAGGCGATGCAGCGGGAGAAGGGCCGCATGCGTGACGTCAGGCCGTACCTCCGCACCACCTCCACCAGCTGGTGTGCCGGATCCGTCTCTCGCGGAAAGTAGCCGAGCACGACCTCCGACCGCTTCAACACGCCCAGATCCCGGGTCAGCAGCACCCGCGATTCGTCGTGGGACAGGCGCGCCAGCTGGTCGTCCGCGTAGTCGTTGCGCCAGAGCGTGTCGAAGCCGAGCATCCGCAGGAAGCCCGACAGCCGCCCCAGGCCCACGTCCAGGATGAAGCGCGGCATCTCCGGGATGGGTGGCCCCACTCGCGCTTCCCGCGCCACCTGCGGTGCCGACGGATCCGACGCCGGATACACGTCGATGCTCGTGCCCTCCTCCGCGCGGTGTGCGAAGTCCACCGGCGCTCCATCCACCAACACCACGTCCACCTCCGGGTGCGGCGGACCCAGCGACTCGATGAGGTCCTTCACCGAGGGGCTGCCCTGCAGTACATGCGTGAACGCCTGCCCCCGGCGCTCCGGTGCGACGAAGTCGTTCAGTGCGCCGTGGATCCGCACCGTCAGCTGCCGTGATGACATCCTGGACTCCTTACGTCCTGCTGCGTCGTAGCCGGCGCCCTGATGTCTTTCTTTGAATCCACGCCTTCCCCAGCTACGGGGCGGCGAAACTCTCGGATTCTTGAAAGGCGGTGACGTAATCCTCACGGGCGGTCAGGGGACAGCCTTCTTGCAAACTTCTATAATCACGCGCCAGTCGGCGTGCCGAAGCCGACGGGTCACCCCCCTCGACACCCTCGGAAGCAAGGATCCAGGCCCTGCATGGCAATGAAGCTCCCCCCGTTCTTCCGCCCCTTCGTGGCAATGAGCTTCATGGCCCTCGCTTGCGGCGAGGGTGATGAGCCCATCACGCCTCCGGACTCGGGGACCTCCGTCGATGCCGGGACCCGCACCGACGCGGGCACCTCCGATGATGCCGGAGCCGACGCGGGACAGCCCACGGAAGACGCGGGCACCACCGAGGACGCCGGAACCGATGTGGACCCGGGCTCCGATGATGCCGGCACGGCGGAGGATGCGGGCTCGACGGTCGACGCAGGCACCACGACCGACGACGCGGGCACCACGACCGACGACGCGGGCACTTCGACCGATGCCGGTTCCACGACGGATGCAGGCACGTCCGTGGATGCGGGCACCACGACCGACGCGGGCTCGCCGACTGACGGTGGCTCCGGGGACGCGGGCCCGATTGGCGAGACGGATACCGACGGTGGCTACACGCAGATCCGCCTGATGGCCGCCAACCTCTCCAGCGGCAACGGCCAGGACTACGACCCGGGCCACGGCATCCGGCTGATTGCGGGCGTGAAGCCCGACGTCGTGATGATCCAGGAGTTCAACTACAAGTCGGACTCCGCCGCGGACATCCGCTCCATGGTCGACCAGGCCGTCGGCCCGGGCTTCTACTACTACCGCGAGACCGGCGCGCAGATCCCCAACGGCATCATCAGCCGCTACCCCATCATCGACTCGGGCGAATGGACGGACACCCAGGTGTCCAACCGCGACTTCGCCTGGGCCCGCATCGACATCCCGGGCCCGCGCGACCTCTGGGTCGTCAGCGTGCACCTGCTCACCAAAGGCTCCGGCGTCCGCAACACGGAGGCCACCAACCTGGTGAAGTACATCAAGGCCAACGTCCCGGAGAGCGACTACCTGACCATTGGCGGCGACTTCAACACCGACTCCCGCTCCGAGTCGTGCATCTCCACCTTCAAGCAGGTGGTCGACACCGCGGGCCCGCACCCGGTGGACAAGAACGGCAAGGACGGCACCAACGCCAGCCGCAGCAAGCCGTATGACCACGTGCTCGTGGACTTGGACCTGCGCCAGTACCAGGTGCCCACCGTCATCGGGAGCAGCACCTTCAACAACGGCCTGGTGCTCGACAGCCGCGTGTACACGCCCATCTCGGAGATCTACCCGGCGCTGAACTCCGACAGCGGCGCGGCCAGCATGCAGCACATGGGCGTCATCAAGACGTTCCGCACGCCCAACTTCTAACGGGCACCCCGCAGGCAACGTGGGCCGGTCATCGGGAGCTCCCCGGTGCCCGGCCCGTGCCGTTTCAGAAGCTCCACTTGTGCTTGTTCTTCGCGATGAAGCGCCCCACCGGCGGGATGCGCGCGATGAGCGGCGTCAGCACGAACACCGCCGCCAGCCGCAGCGGCTTCACCGCCTGCGACGCGAGGTAGGCCGCGCCCCACGCACCTGCCTGGGCGCCGGTGCCCTGGGGCTGGAAGCCGGCCCGGATGGCCGCCCAGAAGCCCACGATGACCAGGCCGAAGATGAGGTAGTTCACCGCGATGGCCAGCGGGCCGTAGTCCACCAGCAGCGTCTTGAAGCGCGCCATCAACGACGGCTTCGCCGCCGGGGGCGTGGTGGTTCCGGGTGGGGCAATGTCGGGAGTGGAAGGTTTCACGTCGGGCTCAACAGGCGCCATGGGCGCACCATGCCCGAAACGGGTGGACTCCGGGAGGGAGAGGGCAGGCGGGCCGGCGGTCTGCGGCCCGGGTCCGGGTTGTCAGGGCTCCCGGGGGCACGATAGAGGTTCGGGTACCCCATGAAAGCCTCCTTCCGTCTCCTCCTCGTGGTGGTCCTCGCCGTGCTGGCGGCGGATCAGGTGACCAAGTACCTGGCCGTGTCCCGGCTGACGGAAGCGCTGGATGGCCGCAGCGGCCTGTCGCGCGTGTCCGGCTTCCTGAGCGAACAGAACCTGGACAACGACCCTCCGGTGGAGGGCGTGTTCCGCAAGAACACGCGGCCGTACCGCTTCATCGAGGACTACTGGCACTTCCGCTACGTGGAGAACCCGGGCGCGGCGTGGGGCATGTTCTCCAACCTGCCGGAGACGGCGCGCAAGGCGTTCTTCCACGTGGTGAGCCTGGTGGCGCTGGGGTTCATCCTGACGCTGTACCGGAAGACGGAGCCGTCGCAGAAGATGGTGCGCGTGGCGCTGGCGCTCATCACCGGCGGCGCGCTGGGCAACTTCGTGGACCGGCTCATCCGGGGCTACGTCATCGACTTCATCGACTGGCACTGGCGCAACCAGCCGGGCATGCGCTGGCCCACGTTCAACGTGGCGGACGCGGCCATCTGCGTGGGCGTGGCGCTGATGCTGCTGGACTCGCTGCGTCCGGAGGCCTCGGCCGCGCAGCCGCTGCCCCAGGGCACGAGCCCCCAGCCGTGACGCGCGGGGGTGGGCTGGTATAAGCCCTCTCCGTGCCGCGCAAATACGTCATCCTCCTCGCCCTCACGCTGGGCGTCATCGTGCTGGACCAGTGGACGAAGTACCTGGTCGTGCGCGACCTCACCACCCGCTTCGACGGGGCCACCACCCTGTCGGAACGCCTGGGCGCGTTCTATTCGCCCGCGGAAGAGCCCGGCCGCCGCGGCCTGCACTTCCAGCCGAAGACGCACGTGGAGGTGGCGGAGAACTTCTTCCGCCTGCGCTACGCGGAGAACCCGGGCGCCGCGTGGGGCATGTTCCGCGACCTGCCGCCCCACGTGCGCGGCCCGCTCTTCCACCTGGTGAGCGTGGGCGCGGTGCTGCTCATCGTCTTCTACTTCCGGAAGCTGACCGGCACGGACTCCGCGGAGGTGTGGGCGCTGTGGGGCCTGCCGCTGGTGCTGGGCGGCGCGCTGGGCAACTACATCGACCGCGTGGCGCGGGCCTTCGTCATCGATTTCCTGGAGGCCCATTGGTACGACAAGGCCGCCTGGCCGTCGTTCAACGTCGCGGACATGGCCATCTGCATTGGCGTGGGCATGCTCGTGGTGGATGCCTTCGTGCGCAAGGAGAAGCCGGAGGCTTCCACTCCCGCGAAGGCCGCGTAGTGGCGTGACGGCGGGCCGGGAATGTCCTTCCCGCCCGTCCCGGTTGTCCCCGCCGTTCGTCCGGGCCTCCCGGGCCAGAGGTCCCCCATGCTCCCCGTCCTGCTGCGCCTGTCCTTCACCACGCTGTGGATGCAGCTCCTGCTGTACGCCGCCGCGGTGGGGGTGGTGGCCTCCGTCGCCGTCAATGGCTGGAAGGGCACGCTGGGGCCGCTGGACGCGAAGACGGGCAAGGAGGGCCCCGCGCCGCTCCAGGACAAGCTCCTGCGCGCGGTGGGGTTCGCGGTGGTGGGCGGCTTCCTCGCGTACTTCGGCCTGATGTACGCGCTGCCCGCGGACGCGTTCCCCGGCGGCAAGGGCGAGGGCATCCCGCTGCACACCTACGGCGTGCTCCTGGCCGCGGGCTTCGTCACCGCGGTGTCGGTGGCGGGCCGGCTGGCTCAGGACGAGTGGCGCCGGGTGAGCTTCGTGGACGGCCGGGGCTGGGTGGACACGGAGGGGCCGCAGAAGCGCGAGCAGGTGCTGGACCTGGCGTTCTGGGTGCTGGTGGGCGGGCTCGTGGGCAGCCGCGTGCTGTTCGTGCTGGTGAACTGGCAGGACTACGCGCGCGACTGGACGCAGGCCTTCTCCCTGGGCGGCGGGCTGGTGTTCTACGGCGGCCTGATTGGCGCGGGGCTGGCGGCGTTCCTCTTCGCCCGCAGGTACGACCTGGACTTCCTTCGGCTGGCGGACGTGTGCATCCCCACCGTGTCGTTGGGGCAGTGCCTGGGGCGCCTGGGCTGCTTCTCCGCCGGGTGCTGCTGGGGCGACATGGCCGGGAGCCACTCGCACACGGGCGTCACCTTCCCGGGCTCCGGACTGGCCCAGGACCTGTTCGGCGAGCTGGGGCGCGCGTCCAGCCTGGCGTATGGCTCACAGGCCGGGGATGACCGCTTCGTGGTGGAGGCCACCGGGCAGGTGCTCCACCAGGCCGCGCCGGGCGCGGTGCGCATCTCCGACTGGGTGGCCCAGCACGGCACCACGCTGCCGGTGTACCCCACGCAGCTCTTCGAGTCGGTGGGGCAGTTGGTGCTCTTCGTGGCGCTCCTGTACGCGCGCCGCATCCGCCGCTTCCATGGGCACATCTTCGCCCTGTGGCTGATGGCCTACGCCTGCCTGCGCACCACGGTGGAGCTGTTCCGGGGCGACGTGGAGCGCGGCACCCTGCACGGCCTGCTGGAGTCGCTGGGCGCCCAGGGGCTGGCCGGGGCGGTGCCCCTGGAGGCCTGGTACAACGTGTCCACCAGCCAGTTCATCTCCCTGTGCATGTTCACCTTCGGTGCACTGCTGATGGCGCGCCACCGACCGGCGGGTGAGGCCGCTGGCCTGGGGCCTACACCGTCGGCGGCCTGAGGTTGCGAGCCGCGCCCGGGTTGGGGACACTCCCGGGAACATGCCGCCGCCCGACAACGCACGGCCCGCCGCCAAAGGTGGGGGCCGACCCGCGCAACAGGACGCCAGTTCCTCCAGCGAAGCCGCCCTTCAGCAATGTGAGGAGCTGGAGGCGGCCATCGCGGAGCTGCGCCACAACTACGAGCAGTACTTCATGGGCATGGAGCGTCAGGCGCCCATCCGCGCGCATGAAGATTTGAAGAAGCGGATGCTGAAGCTCAAGGGGGCCTTCATCCGCAGCACGTCGGTGAAGTTCCGCGTGCAGAGCCTCCACAACAAGTTCCTCACCTACGAGCGGCTGTGGGTGCGCACCATCCAGGAGATTGAAGCCGGCACCTACCGCCGCGACCTGGCCAAGGCCCGCCGCCGCGCCGGGACGAAGCAGGCCAACGCCACCGGCGACCGCCAGAAGGGCGTGGTGGAGATCCCCGAAGAAGTCGACGACATGGACTTCGAGGAGATTGAAGAGCTCACCGGCCGCCGCCCCATCAACGAGCCGAAGCTCGCCTCGGAGTACCAGGCGGAGCAGCAGGGCCCGGTCGGCACGCCCTTCCGGGGCAGTCCGGCGGTGGCCCCTGTCGCGGCGCAGCCGGCCGGCGCGCCCCGGGGCACGCCCGCGGGGTTGGTGCCGCCGAAGCAGTCGGTTCCGGCGGTCTCGCCCGTGAGCGGACTGCCGTCCATCGCGCCCGTGGGGACCCCGGCGGCGGGGACGTCGAAGCTGCCTTCCGTGACGGCGGCGGTGGCTCCGGGCGGGACTCCGGCGGCGGGACGTCCGGCGGTGCCTCCGGGCATGGCCACGAAGGCTCCGGCGGCGGCTCCGCAGCAGCCCGCGCGTCCGGCTGCGACTCCTGCTGCCGCGCCCCGTCCCGCGGCGGCCGGCCCTGGTGGCGGCATGTCCGACGACAAGCTGCGCGCGGTGTACGACGCGTATGTCACCGCGAAGCGCCGCTGCCAGGAGGACACGTCCAAGCTGTCCTACGAGTCGGTGGCGGCCACGCTGCGCAAGCAGGTGCCGGAGTTGCTCAAGCAGCACAACGCGAAGGCCGTGGAGTTCAAGGTCGTCATCAAGGACGGCAAGGCCTCGCTCAAGGCCGTGCCCAAGTAGCGAAAGGCACGGCATGAACCAGGACCTGGAGTCGCTCAAGGCTCGGGTGGCGCGCCTGTCGGTGATGATCTTCGACATCGACGGCACGCTCACCGACGGCCGCATCTTCTGGGTGCCCAACTCCGGGTGGACGCAGATGTACAGCGTGCGTGACGGCATGGGCATCAAGCGCCTGCAGGAGGTGGGCATCGAGGTGGCCGCCATCTCCGGCGGCGACAGCCTCTCCGCGCAGATGCGCATGCAGTCGCTGGGCTTGCGCCACGTGCACTTCGGCAGCCAGGACAAGGTGGCGCACTTCGAGAAGCTGCTCGCCATCCTCAACGTGTCCGCCGAGCACTGCGGCTACATGGGTGACGAAGTGGTGGACCTGCCGCTGCTCAAGGCGGTGGGCTTCTCCGCCACCGTGCCGGAAGCGCCGGACGAGGTGCGCGCCCAGGTGCACTACGTGGCCCAGCGCGCCGCGGGCTTCGGCGCCGCGCGCGAGGTGTGTGAGTTCATCCTGAAGCACCGGGCGCGCGTCGCGCCCTGATGGCGAATTCACGGCCCTTCTGCCCCACCGTCAAAACAGTGGGACGGGAAAGATGCCCAAACGTTCGCTCCTGGAAACGCCTACCTCCCTGGCTGGCGTTCGGGTTGTCGCTCCCAGGGCCCGTTCCTACCTTGCGCTGCCTGAAGGCCGGTGGACGGCCCGAGACACCTGGGAGGCGACGTGGGGATGCGGCGGATGTGGCTCGGACTGGCGGTGGCCGTGGGGCTCGCCGTGTCCACCGGATGCGGGCAGTCCCCCGAGGATTCCGAAGCGCGGCTCGCGGCCCTGGAGGCCGAGGGCAAGCAGATGGACCAGGCCCTGGACGCGGTCGAGGACCGGCTCCTGGGCAGTCAGGGCCGGCTCGCCATGTGGAACGAGCTGGGGCGGCGTCACCAGGAGGTGAGCGCCATCCAGTGCAAGGTGGCCGACGCCCACATGGCCGCCATCCTCAAGCACGAGGACAAGCAGAACCAGAAGGCGCGCATGGTCAAGCAGCGCAACTCGATGGCGTCCGTGGACACCACCGTGCTCACGTCCGGCAAGGCGCCCACGCAGCAGCGCAGCAACTGATGTTCTAGCCGGGGATGCGCGCGGTGCGCTCGCGCATGCGCTTCTCCACCGCGATGACGCCCCGGAGGAACAGCCCGGGCGCCAGCCGCCGCAGCCGCCAGAACCAGCGCGCATCCGCCATGGGCAGCACGTGCGGCGCGCCCTGGTCCACCGCCTTGAGCAGCCGCTCGGCGACCCACTCCGGTCCAACCTTCGACTGGTCCACCAGCTTCACGCTCATGCGGCGCGTCTCCGGGTCGGAGTAGGGCGCGGCCGCGGCGGCGATGTTCGTGCGGAAGAACGTGGGGCACGCCACCGTGACGCCCAGCCCCAGGGGCTGCAACTCCGCGTAGAGCGTCTCCGACAGCGCGACGACCGCGGCCTTGGACGTGTTGTAGGCCGCCAGGTTCGGCGCGTATACGAGCCCCGCCGCGGACGCGATGTTGAGCACGTGCCCGGAGCCCTGCTTGCGCAGGCGGGGCACGAACGCGTGGCAGCCGTGGATGACGCCCCACAGGTTCACGTGCAGCACGCGCTTCCACTCGGACAGGGGCAGCGTGCCCACCGCGCCTCCGGTGGCGACGCCCGCGTTGTTCACCACCAGGTCCACGCCGCCGAACGCTTCGTCCGTGGCGCGCGCCAGCGCCTCCACCGCGTCCGGGTCCGTCACGTCGCACGGGTGCACGCGCGCCTCGCCGCCCAGCTCCGTGACGCGGCGAGCGGTCTCCTCCGCGCTGGCCGCGTTCATGTCCGACACCATGACCCGTGCCTGCCGGGCCGCCAGCGCTTCACACAACGCGCGGCCAAGGCCACTGCCGGCGCCCGTCACCACCGCGCGAGGACGAGAGGGAAGACTCATGGTTCAGGACTCCTGGGACACGAGGGGGGAAAGACGTGACGCGACAGGGCTAGCACGGAGGGCGAAATGCTGGCCATGCGCGGGTGCTCGCTTTCCCGGGGAACTCCTGCTTCCGGGCGGGCAGGCGGGCGCACGGTTCGTGACCCCAGGTCGGAAGTTGGCTAGAACCCAAGCCGTGCAACGCGCCTTGGTGGCAGCAATGGCAGTCGCGGCGGCGGCGCTCCTGGGATGCAACGACCTGGAGAACTGCGGCTCGACTCCGGTGGACATCACCCGGACCGACGGGGGGCTCTACCGTTGTGTGACGTCCGAGGACTGCCCCAGGACGTCGCGCGTCTCCGTGTGCGTGACGGACGTCTCCTCGGAGCGCGAGTGCGTGCGCTGTGACGAGACGCGCTGCGTGCGCCTCATCCCGGAGTCCTGCCAATGAGGCGCGGGCTGTCTCGGTGGGCGTGTGTCCTGGCGGTGGGCGCGCTGGCCGTTACCGGTTGCCGTGACAAGCCGGTGGACCACATGCAGCGCGCGCGCGACGCCATCTTCGAGAAGCGTCCGGACGAAGCGCTGGTGGAGTACCGCAAGGCCTACGAGATGCTGCTGCGCGACGAGACCCCGGAGGCGCTGGTGATGCGCGCCCGGGCGCTCAAGGGCGCGGCCGACGTGTACTGGCTGGAGCAGCGCAAGGTGAAGGAGGCGGTGAGCGTCTACCGCCAGCTCATCCAGCAGTGCCCGGAGGCGCCGGAGTCGCTGGAGGCGCGCATCATCCTGGCGGAGCTGCTGCGGGTGCACTACCGCGACCTGCGCGGCTCCATTGATCAGCTCACCGCCGCGCTGCACCGCAACCCGCCGCAGAGCGCGGAGCTGCAGTACCAGGTGGCCAAGACGTACTTCGAGCTCCAGGACTATCCGCAGTGCGAGCTGGAGGCGAAGAAGCTGCCGGACCGCTTCGCCACCAGCCCCTACGTGGACGACGCGCTCTTCCTCCAGGCGCAGGCCCTGGCCATGGTGGACGGCAAGCGCCAGGAAGCGCTGAAGACGTACGCGGACCTGCGCACGCGCTTCCCGGACTCGGAGCTGGCGCCGCACGCCCTCTTCGAGATGGGAAAACTGCGCGCGGACGCGGGCGACAACGAGAAGGCCATCGAGACCTGGGTGGAGTGCTTGAAGACGCACCCCGACCCGTCGCTGGTGCAGGACGCCATCACCCGGGCACGCCGCCGCCTGGCCAACCTCACGGTGGAGGGCATTGGCAAGAAGGAGGTGGCGTTCGACCGCAGCAAGCAGGCGCGCACCTCCGTGGAAGCCATGGGCGGCAGCGCCGAAGAGGCCGCCCGCGACCGCGGCGACTGACGCGCTCCCCGGGCGCATTCGCGTGCGCCCATTCCTCCCGCGTGCCATGTAACGGCCGGGCCGTGCCCTGATGGGGCGCAACGGCCCTTCTCGCGTGGGAGGCATTCACATGATCGTGCTGGTGACAGGGGCCACGGCGGGCATCGGGCAGGCCATCGCGCGCCGCTTCGTGAAGGAGGGCGCGCGTGTCATCGCCGCCGGGCGGCGCAGCGACCGGCTGGACGCGCTCAAGGCGGAATTGGGCGAGCGGCTGTTGCCGGTGACGCTGGACGTGACGGACAAGGCGGCGGTGAAGGCGGCGTTCGCTTCACTGCCGGCGGACTTCGCGCAGGTGGACGTGCTGGTGAACAACGCGGGGCTCGCGCTGGGGATGGAGCCCGCGCAGGCGGCGCGGCTGGAGGACTGGGACGTGGTGGTGGACACCAACGTGAAGGGCCTCCTGTACTGCACGCGTGAAGCTCTCGCTGGCATGGTGGCGCGCGACCGGGGGCACGTCATCAACATCGGCTCCATCGCGGGCGAGTTCCCTTATCCGGGTGGCAACGTGTACGGCGCGACGAAGGCGTTCGTGCATCAGTTCACGCTCAACCTGCGCGCGGACCTGCACGGCACCGCGGTGCGCGTCACGGACATCCAGCCGGGGCTCCTGGGCGGCACGGAGTTCTCCAACGTGCGCTTCCGTGGCGACGACGCGAAGGCCGCCTCGCTCTACGAGAAGACCCAGCCGCTCACGCCCGAGGACGTCGCGGACACGGCGTACTGGGTGGCCACGCGCCCCGCGCACGTGAACATCAACGTCATCTCCATGATGCCGGTGGCGCAGGCCTTCGGGCCGCTGCTGGTGAAGCGCGGCGGCTAGCTAGGGGCTGTCCCTGATCTCCGGTCCGAAAATCAACCTGGTGGATCAAACACCGGCGTTGGACCCGGCCTTGAGGGGCACCAGGAGGTTGCCAGCCAGCGTCAGGCATGATCAACGCTGGCTGTGCGCCGACATGAACTGAGCGATGCCGAGTGGAGCCGCATCAAGCCCTTGCTGGGCTCGCGGAGCGGCCCACCCTCGAAGCGAGGGGACCGCGACTTCATCAACGCCGTCATCTGGCGCGTGAAGACTGGGGTGCAATGGCGGGACCTTCCGGAGCGATTCGGCCACTGGAAGACCGTCTACAACCGCTTCCACCGCTGGGCGCAAGTCGGGCGCTGGGAAGCCATCTTCAAGGCCCTGCGACTTCCGGTGGATGAGCTCGGCTCGCTGGCAGACGCCTCCGTCGTCCGGGCGCATCAGGACGCCTCGGGCGGAAAAGGGGGGTCCGAAGAAATGCTCTGGGGCGTTCTCGAGGAGGTTTTTCAACGAAGGTTCACGCCGTCACAACGGCGGGCGGTAAGCCGCTCCACCTCGAAATAACGCCCGGCCAGCAACATGAGTCCACGATGGCCGAGGAGTTGTTGGTGCACGCCGAGGGCAAGGCCTTCATCGCGGACACCGGTTACGACGCAGAGCGCATTCGCGCCAACGCCCTGAAGGTGGGAATGACGCCTGTCATTCATCCCCATCCCAGCAGGAAGCAACCGCCTGCGCTGGACCGCACCCTCTATCGGTTGCGCTACCGGGTGGAGTGCTTCTTCCACGACCTCAAGCGCTTTCGGGCTGCGGCCACCCGCTACGACAAGACGGCGAAGAGCTACCTCGCCGGCCTGCACGTTGCTTCCATGCTTCTTTGGCTGCGGTAATCAGGGACAGCCCCTAGCCCGGCACGGGCAACGCGGCTTCCAGGAGCGGCGCGGGCACTGACGGGTCGTCCGCGTCCGCCACCAGCAGCACGTGGACGCGGCCACCCTCCACGCGCGCGTCCACACCCTCCAGCTTCACGGGCACGTCCACCGCGTCCAGGTACACGGGCGTGCCGTCCGGCGCGAGCACGCCCACCGCCGAACCCATGACAGGCCCATCCGCCACGCGGTCTCGCGAGGCCTCCGCCGTGGCGGTGAACACCACGCGCCCGTCTGGCAGCGGCGACGCGTCCGTGAAGGACAGCCGGACACCATTGGCTTCGCCCAGCTCCCACCGGCGCACGGTGCGCACGGCCTCTGGCCCCATCACGCCCACGTCCAGGCTGGCCAGCACGCGGTCCAGGTCCAGGTCCACCAGCGCGTCCACACCGCCCTCGCCGTTGCCCCGGTTGAGCAGCCGCAGCCGCTTGCCCGCCACCGCCGCGCCCTCCACGTTGAGCGCCACCAATTCGCGCTCCAACTGCACGTAGAGCGACGTGCAGTCCACCGTGCGCGGTTCGCCCGCGAGCGTCCCGTCCGCGTTCAGGGGCAGCACCGACGCCCGGCGCCGCGCGGGCGTGGACCCCGACGGCAGGGCCAACAGCGCCCCGTGCGCGAAGGACGCGGACGGACCCAGCCGGCACAGCGCCTCCAGGTCCGGCTTCGCCGCCTTGCGCTCCGCGTGACCTTCCGGAAGCTCTCCGGGAAAGAGGCGCACGGTGTGGCCCGGCGCGTCTCCGGTGGCGGGGAACACCGCGAGGTGGAGCGCGTCGTCCGCGACGACGTAGAGCCAGTCCCCCGCGCGCACCAGGCCGCTGGCGGAGGAGACGTGCGTGGGACGGCCGGGGGCTTCAGGCGCCGCGAGGGTGAGCGTGCGCCGACGGTGGGTGGGAATCATGGGACCCGGGAGCGTCGCTGACTACAGCAGGGTGCCGCTCAGGAAGAGGCTCGCGGCCGTGAAGTAGATGACGAGCCCGGACACGTCCACCAGCGTGGCCACGAAGGGCGCGGACGCGCTCGCGGGGTCGAAGCCCACGCGCCGGAGGATGAACGGCAGCATGGAACCGGACAGCGTGCCGAACATCACCACGCCCACCAGCGACACGCCCACCGTCATGCCGATGAGGAACGCGTGCTCGCCGTAGCTGTGGAACAGGCCCTGCCACACCATCACGCGGGTGAAGCCCACCACGCCCAGCACCGCGCCCAGCGCCAGGCCCGTGCTCAGCTCCCGCCGGGCCACGCGCCACCAGTCCTTCAGCCGCATCTCCGACAGCGCCAGCGACCGGATGATGAGCGTGGTGGCCTGGCTGCCGGAGTTGCCGCCGGAGCTGATGATGAGCGGGATGAAGAGGCTCAGCACGACGGCGCGGGCAATCTCGTGCTCGAAGTAGCCCATGGCCGTGGCGGTGAGCATCTCCCCCAGGAAGAGCACCATCAGCCAGCCGGCGCGCTTCTTGAGCATCGCCAGGAAGCCCACGTCGAAGTAGGGCGCGTCCAGGGCCTCCATACCGCCGACCTTCTGGATGTCCTCCGTGGCCTCTTCCTGGACCACGTCCACGATGTCGTCCACCGTGACGATGCCCTTCATGCGCCGCTGCTCGTCCACCACGGGCATGGCCATGAAGCTGTGCTCGGAGAAGGTGCGGCTCACCGCCTCCTGGTCCGTGTTCTCCGCCACGGTGATGACGTCGCGAATCATCACGTCCGCCACGCGCTTGTCCGGCGCGGCCTGGAAGAGCTGGCGCAGGGACAGCACGCCCTGCAGCCGCTGCTCGGCGTCCAGCACGTAGGCGTAGTAGACGGTCTCCACCTTCTCGCGCGCCTGCTTGCGCAGGTACCCGATGGCCTCGTCGATGCTCATGTCCGGGCGCACGCGGGCGAAGCGCGGGTTCATCAGACCGCCCGCGTCGTCCTCCGAGTACGCCAGGAGGACGTTCACCTCGCGGCGGCTGGCGTCGTCCAGCTGGGACAGGATGGCGTCCACCTGCTCCGGCTCCACGGCCTGGACCAGGTCGGCCAGGTCGTCCGGGGGGAGCAGGCGGACCCAGGTGCGGCGCTCGGCCGGGGGGAGGCTGAGGATGAGCTCGCCCTGTTCGCGCGCGCTGAGGCCCAGGAAGAAGTCGTCCGCCACCGCCGCGGGCAGCAGGCGGAAGCCCTCCAGGCGCTCGTCCACGGAGAGCACGGCCCACGCCTCGTGAAGCTCGTCGGGGGACAGCGCGTTCTGGCTCTGGGGACTCTCCACCATGACGACGGCCTCGAAAGAAGAGGGGGAGGGTGCGCGCCTCGCTGCATCGCGCGCGGGCCTCTCTACACCCCCGCCGGGGGCGCGGCGAGCGGAAGGCGCGAAACATCGAGCGGAAAGTCCCGTCCGCCTGCCTGCCCATGCCACCCGTGTCCGCCGGTTCACGGGAGGGCACCCCGGGGCACCCCGGGGTGGGTCAGGTCTTCTGTTGGATGAGCTCCACCTTGTAGCCGTCCGGGTCCTCCACGAAGGCGATGACGGTGGTGCCGTGTTTCATGGGGCCGGGCTCACGGACGACCTTGCCGCCGGCCTGCCGGATGGCGTTGGCGGTGGCGTGGATGTCGCTGACGCCCAGGGCGATGTGGCCGTAGGCGGAGCCCAGCTCGTACTTCGCCGTGTCCCAGTTGTGGGTGAGCTCCAGGGCGGGGTGGGTGTCCTCCGGGCCGTAGCCGACGAAGGCGAGGGTGAACTTGCCGTCCGGGTAGTCCTGGCGGCGCAGGAGCGTCATGCCGAGCACGCGGGTGTAGAAGTCGAGCGACTTCTCCAGGTCGCCGACCCGGAGCATGGTGTGGAGGATGCGCATGCGGTGGCTATAACCGCGCCCGCGTGTAGGTGCGCAGGCTAAAGCGCGCCGCCCGCGCGGGGGACGGGCCGGGTGGCCGTGTCGAAGCAGGCCCTGGCGGTGCCGGTGAACGCGGTGATGAGCCGCTGTCTCATGTCCGCGTCCGCCGCGAAGACAGTCATCCAGATGGACCAATGGCCCAGCGCCGTGGCCTGCCGGATGACCAGCCGTCGCATGTGAGGCGTGTCCGAGGCGGCGAGGCAGTCCCGGGCTTCTTCCGCTCGAGCCCATGCCTCCCTGCGATGCTGCCAGCGGCGGTCGCTGGCCCTGGGGTGGTGGGGCGGCAGCTTGTCGAGCCCCGTGAGCTGGAGCGTCCGCTCCGCGCGGCGCCGCTCCTGGGGACTCAGGTCTGGCGCCGCGGTCACGACCCCGTCCGCGGCGTGGACGAAGGCCCGGGACGTGTTGTCGCGGTCCGGCCAGTAGTAGCTCCCCAGGCGGATGCGTTTGGCGCTCTTGGTGCTGTTGCAGTTCACGCAGGCGAGCAGGAAGTTGTGCCAGTCCCGCGCGAGCCCGGGGTGATGCTCCTGCGGAAGCATGTGCTCCACGGCGAGGCTGGCGTTCATCCGGCCCTCGCAGAACGCGCAGTATTCACCCATCCGCTCGATGAGCGCGCCCCGCGCCTCCGGGTACTCGGAGAAGGTCCGGCGCACGCCGTCGTTGTCGACGGGCCAGTCCCCCCGCTCCACGGGTCTCACGAACCGTCTCCGGGGAGCCCGGCCTTGCCTCGCTGCATCTCCAGGAAGGCGTGGTAGGCGACGTCGTCGCTGAAGGGCGCGGAGAGCTCGTCGAGCTCCTGCTTGAGGCGCTGGAGCTCCTTGCCTTTGGCGCCCTTCGCTTGCTCCAGCGCCGCGTAGTACTTCCGCGCCGCCTCCATCATCACCTGATGGCGATGGCTGCGCTGGGGAAGGTCGACGCCCATCACCTCCTGCGCGATGTCCTCGATGCTCCGGCTGGGGAGCGTCTCGCGGGATTGATCATCCAGGTTGATGAGCTCGTTCTCGCGCAGCGACTGGACGATGAAGGGCGAGTGGGTCGTGGCCACGAACTGCAGCTGGGGGAAGACCTTGCGCAGGTCGTCCACCACCTCGCGTTGCCAGTTGGGGTGCAGGTGCAGGTCCAGCTCGTCGATGAGGACAATGCCCGGCGTCTGGGAGGGCGCCTGCTCACGCAGGTGCGGATTGAGGGTGGCGGACCGGTAGGCGATGTTGCCCACCATGGCCAGCATGCTCCGGGCGCCGTCGCTCAGCATGTCGAAGGGCAGCTGGGCGCCGTCCTTCTTGCTCGCGACCAGCATGCCCAGCCGCAGGTCATAGCGGACGTCCGTCCAGTCCCGCATGCACTCGCGAAGCGCGTGCTTCACCGCGCCCAACGTGCCGAGCGCCCGCCCCTCCTGGAGCTGGATCAGCTCCATGGTCTTGAACCAGGAGACGAAGTCCTTGTGATTGGAGGAGGGGTCAAGGCACCCGTGATAGCCCCTGAACCGGGAGCGGGGCTTGAGGACCCTGGCTCCATCCGACGTCGTGGACTGGCGGGCCCGGCGTTGCAGCCAGAGGCGTCCAGTGCCGTAGTAGGCGATGAGCGGCAGGACGACGTCCTTGCCCTTGCGGACCTGTGAGCGCCAGGACAGCGTCCGCTTGGACAGGTCGGATGTCTGTCCATGGGTGGTGTGCTTGTTGGGGCCTTCGAGGGTGCGCGCCCACTCCAGGCTCTTTCCCTCGATGAGGCCCCGGCAGCGCACCTCCACGGGGTAGAGGGCCTCCAGCGTGGGGACCTCGCCCGCGGTGTGCATCACGCGCCGCACGTCATCGCGATGGATGCCGGGAGGGGTGGCGCCCTCCAGTCCCAGGAAGATGGCGCCCGCCGCGATGGAGAGCGCGTCGAGGATGGCTGTCTTGCCCGTGCCGTTGTCGCCGATGAGCACGTTGAACGAGGGCGAGAACTCGAAGGCTCGCGACGCGAATCCACGGAAGTTCTTGACCTCGATGCGCTCGATTCTCATCGGTGCTTTCGTCGGGACCTGTGGGACAGCTCGCCCGCCAGTATCTTCCAGGTCCCTGGCGACGCACGTGAATTCCCTACGTTGTGAGCGCGCCCCGGTCAGCCAGGCAGGCGTCCGCTCGGGGGTGAAAAGGCGACATCGGAGGGCCACTCGGGGCAGGGACGCGCGTCCGGCGCGTGCTATGCCCACCGGCATGAAACACGCTCAAAGCCAGGCCCTCTTCGCCCGTGCGCAGGCGCGCATCCCGGGTGGCGTGAACTCTCCGGTGCGTGCCTTCCGTGGCGTGGGAGGCGACCCCGTCTTCTTCAAGGAGGGCTCCGGCGCGTGGCTCACCGACGTGGACGGCAACCGCTACGTGGACCTGGTGGGCAGCTGGGGCCCGCTCATCCTGGGCCACGCGTACCCGCCCATCGTGGAGGCCATCCTGGAGGCCGCCCGGCGCGGCACCACGTTCGGCGCGCCCGTCGCCGCGGAGGTGGAGTTCGCGGAGCTGCTCTGCGCCACGGTGCCTTCGGTGGAGAAGGTGCGCCTCGTTTCCAGCGGCACGGAGGCCACGGTGGCCGCCGTCCGCGTGGCGCGCGGCTTCACCGGCCGCGACTACATCCTCAAGTTCGAGGGCTGCTTCCACGGCGCGGGTGACCCGTTCCTCGTGAAGGCGGGCAGCGGCGTGGAGACGCTGGGCCTGCCGGACTCGCCGGGCGTGCCGTCCGCGCTGGCGTCGCTCACGCTCACCGCGCCCTTCAACGACCTGGAGGCCGTGGAGCGCATCTTCAATGAGAAGGGCAAGGACATCGCCTGCGCCATCATCGAGCCCGTGGTGGGCAACATGGGCGTGCTGGTGCCGCGCCCCGGCTACCTCGAAGGGTTGCAGAAGCTCTGCCAGAAGCACGGCGTGCTCTTCATCTTGGATGAGGTGATGACGGGCTTCCGGCTCGCTCGCGGCGGCGCGCAGGAGCTGTACGGGCTCAAGCCGGACCTGACCACCATGGCGAAGGTGGTGGGCGGCGGCATGCCGCTGGGCGCGTACGGCGGCCGGCGCGACATCATGGCGAAGGTGGCCCCGGAGGGGCCCGTGTACCAGTCCGGCACGCTGTCCGGGAACCCGGTGGCGGTGGCGGCGGGCCTGGCGTGCGTGAAGGCGCTGGCGGCGCCGGGGACGTACTCGCGGCTGGAGCAGCTGGGCCTGCTGTTGGAGGAGGGCTTCCGCGCGGAGGCGAAGGCGGCGGGCGTGCCGGTGACGGTGAACCGCGTGGGCAGCATGCTCACGGTGTTCTTCACGGCGGAGCCGGTGTTCGACTACGCGTCCGCGAAGAAGGCGGACACGGCGAAGTTCGGGCGCTTCTTCCACGCGATGCTCCAGGAAGGTGTGTACCTGCCGCCCAGCCAGTTCGAGGCGGCGTTCGTGTCGCTGGCCATCGGCGAGCCGGAGGTGGCGCACGTGCTCGCCGCGGCCCGCAAGGCGTTCCGCGCGCTTGGCGACGCCCGTTGAACCAGAGGCCCTGACCGGGCCCGTGCGCTTCGGTCCCTACACCCTCGTGCGCCGCATTGGCGCCGGGGGGATGGGGGAGGTCTTCCTCGCGCGCGAGGAGGGCGTGGGGCGCGCGGTGGTGGTGAAGAAGGTGCTGCCTGGGCTGGTGGACAGCCGGCAGTTCGTGGGCCGCTTCCGCGACGAGGCCCGCGTGGTGGTGCGGCTGGCGCACCCGAACATCGCGCGTGTGTACGCGATGGGCGAGGTGGACGGGCAGCTGTTCCTCGCCATGGAGTACGTGCTGGGCAAGACGCTCAGCCGGCTCGCGTACCGCCTCAGGCAGCGTCAGCGGATGATGCCCCTGGGGCCGCTGCTCCAGATGGGCATCCGGCTGTGCGAGGGCCTGGCGTACGCGCACGACGCGACGGATGAAGAGGGGCACCCGCTGCACCTGGTGCACCGCGACCTGTCCCCCGCGAACGTGTGCGTGAGCTACGCGGGCGAGGTGAAGATCATCGACTTCGGCGCGGCGCAGTCCACGCTGAAGGAGCAGCAGACGGCGCCGCGCGTGGTGATTGGCAACCTCACGTACATGGCGCCGGAGCAGGCCCGCAAGCGCACGGTGGACCGGCGCGCGGACCTGTACGCGGTGGGCGTGGTGCTGTGGGAGCTGTTCTCGTGGAAGCCGCTGTCGCAGCGGGGCGACCCGTTGGAGCGCTGGCGGCGCGCGGCCTATCCGCAGTGGGAACCGGCGGGGCGCTACCGGCCGGACCTGCCGCGCGCGGTGGACGCGTTCCTGGCGCGCGCGCTGGCGTCCGAGCCGAACGACCGCTTCCCCACGGCGACGGCCATGGCGGAGGCGCTGGGCGCGCTGAAGGAGAAGCTGGCGCCCACCGTGACGGATCAGGACCTGGTGCGGCTGATGTCCGCGGCCTTCCCGCGCGAGAAGGTCATCGAACAGCAGGTGCTGGACGACCTGCTGCGCGAGCAGCCCGAGCGCGCGAACACGCGTCAGGAGTTCCCGTCCGTGCTCGCGCCCCCCGGGGCCGTGGACGCGGCGGAGGCGCTCCGCGCGCAGGAGGACATCGCGACGGAGGCGCTGGACGCGGCGAAGTTGCGGCGGGCGGAGGGCGCGGGCCCGGAGAGCGGAGCGCGGGACGCCGCGAAGCCGCAGCCGCCGGAGTACGCCACCGTGGGGCAGCAGACCGAGGCCCTGGACGCGGCGAAGGTGGAGCAGGCGCTGCGCGCGGCGGCGGAGGCGAAAAGGCTCCAGGAGGAGTCTGGCGACGCGCCGGAATTGCCGCGCAAGGCGCCTCCGGCGCGGCTGCACAACCTGGAAATCACCATGGATGCCTGGCTGCCAGGCATTGGCGCCGCGGAGCCCACCACGCCGGGGCTTCCTCCCCAGACCCCGGAGGCGGCGCCCGGAGCGGCTCGCGCGCAGTGGACTCCCGGGCCGGGTGAGGACGAAGCCACCCCCCAGGAGGTTCCCGGCCCCCTGGACTCCCGTGGGGGCCCGGGCTCCGAGGACACCACCGACCCGGGGGAGCGCACCCCCGCGCCCACGGATTCCCCTTCGGGCAGGCAGGCTCCGGCGGAAGAACCGTCTCGGCCGGATTGGAATCCGGGCCCGGACGCGAAAGACTCCGTTACACACCTTCGAGCGTCTCACAGTGAGGGGCCCCCCCCGGCCCCGGAGGACTCACCGATGCAGAACCGCCCCTCGCGCCCGGGCTGGACTCCCGGCGCAGGCAGTGAGGACTCCACCACCAACGAGCGGCCCGCGCGCAAGAGCGCCACGGGCCTGCCCGCCACCGGCAAGGGCGGCTGGACCCCGGGCTCCGGCGAGGACGACGCCACCGAGGGCGCCGGTTCCTCGCCCATGGCCGCGCGCCCGGGCACGGACGACGACGCGGAAGAAGAGAGCACCGACGTCGAAAAGCCCGGCCGTCCCAATGCGAACGCGGCGCCGCGCGCTCCTGCATCCCAGCCCCGTCCCCAGACCACCGTCGGCGCCGCCCCGAAACCGCGTCCCGCCGAAGCGTTCCCGGACGCCACCCGCCCCATGTCCCAGGACGAGCTGCCGGTGCCCTGGGCGCCGCAGGGCGCGGGCGAAGCCACCGAGGCCCTGGAGGCCGCGAAGATCTTCGGCGCCCTGTCCCAGACGACGGGCAACATGCCGGCCTACCTGGACGAGAAGGCCACCCCCTACGTCGCGCCGAAGGAGGCCCCGCGCCGCCAGGCCCCCGTCGTGAATGAGCGGCCCCACGACACGCGCCCCATGCAGGTGCGGACCAAGACGCGCGAAACGCTCGTGGGCTACGACATGGACATCTCCGAGGCGCTCCGGCAAGCGGAGTTGAAGCGCCGCGAAGCCGAGCTCGCCGCCCAGAAGCGCGACAACAAGAAGAAGCGGCCCGCGAAGTCCGCGGGTGGCAGCCCGCTCCAGGGCCTGTGGCCCATCCCGCCCCAGTACCGCTTCTGGGCCATGCTCGCGGTGGTGGCCCTGGCGTGCGGCCTGGGCTTCGGCGTGATGTGGCTCTTCCTGAACGGCGGCGAAGGTGGCGCCTGAGCGCGCGCCTTTTTCCGTCAGACGCCCGTCAGGGGCAGGTTCGGCGCCACCGGCGGCTCCAGCGGCAGGAAGAGGCGGAAGATGGTGCCCTTGCCCGTCTCCGGCGCGTCCAGCGACACCTGACCCACGTGTGAATCGATGATGCGCTTCACCACGGCGAGCCCCAGCCCGGTGCCCTGGGCCTTGGTGGTGAAGAAGGGCTCGAAGACGCGCACGCGCAGCTCCGCCGGGATGCCCGGTCCCGTGTCGCTGATCTCCACCTGCACGCCGGCCCGGTCCATCCACGCCTTGCGCGCCATCACGCGCAGCGTGCCGCCCTGGGGCAGCATGGCCTGCACGGCGTTGAGCGCCACGTTGAGGAAGCACTGGCGGATGAGGCGCTCGTCCACCGTCACCGACGGCACGTCCTCTTCCATCACCCACTCCACCCGCACCGGCGGCGGCGAGGTGCCGCCCACGTCGGAGAGCGCGCTGCCCACCGCCTCCTCCAACAGCTGCGTCACCGACACCGGATACAGGTGCGGCGACGGAGGCCGCGCGAACGTGAGCAGGTCCGCGACGATGCGGTTGAGCCGGTCCGCCTCCTCGCCCACGATGTCCACCAGCGGGATGGCCGGATTCTCCGGCCCGATGATGCGGCGGATGGTGGCCACTGAATTGAAGATGGCGCCCAGGGGATTGCGCACCTCGTGGGCCACCACCGCGGACAGCTCGCCCAGCGCGACCAGCCGCTCGCGGTTCACCAGCTGCTCCTGCGCGCGCGCCAGCTCCGCGTAGCTCTGCTTCAAGTCCTCCACCAGCCGCGCGCCCTCCAGCGCCAGCGACAGCTGGTTGGCGATGGCGTCCGCGCGCTCCAGCTCCGCGGGCGTGAAGCGGCGGGGCCGGCGCGTCTCCACCATCACCGCCACGCCCACCATCTGGTCGTGCACGGCGAGCGGCAGCACCATGTACGACTGGGCCTCCGCGGCGCGGCGCAGCTCGTCGTCCACCCGCACCTCCAGCCGCGCGTCCTCCACGCGGAGCGGCTGGCGCGTGCGGAACACCTGGCCCGCGAGCGAATTCGCCGACAGGTCCAGCGACACGTGGCGCCCCACCAGCTCCGGGTGGCTGCCCGTCGCCGCGCGGATGGCGAGCCGGTTCCCCTGGGCATCCGGCAGGAGCACGTACGCGTCCGGCACGTCCACGATGCGCGCCAGGCTGGTGACACCCGTGGCCAGCAGCCGGTCCAGCTCCAGCGTGGCCGCCAGCGCCTTGCCCACCTCGTGCATCAGCGCCAGGTCCTCCGCCCGGCCGCGCACCTCGTCCAGCAGCCGGTGGGATTCAATGGCCGCCGCGAAGTGCGTGCCCATGGCCTGGAGCGTCTCCACCTCCAGCGCGGTGAGCCGGCGGCGCGCATGGAACAGCACGCTCAACGTGCCCACGCCGCGCGAGCGCACCCGCAGCGGCACCGACACCAGCGTCTGGAACGCCAGCGCCCGGAGCGCGTCGCGAGTGGGCGCGGGACACGCCTCCGCGTCCAGCACCTGCACCGCGTCCGGCATCCCGCCCGGACGCGGAAGCGACCCCAGCCGCGCGCGGCGCACGCGCGCCACCGCGTCCTCGGACAGGCCTCGCGCGTACACGAGCTCCAGGGACTCGCCCGACTCGTGCCGCGTGTCCGCGGGCAACAGCAGGCACACCGCGTCGCAGCCCAGCAGGCCTGAGATTTCTTCCGTGCCGGAGCCGAAGAAGGCGCGCGGGTGCGGCGCGGACGCGGCCTGTGACGCCAGCCGTCCCAGCGCGGTGAGCGCCGTCGCGCGCACGCTCAGCCGCTGGATGGTGCGCGCCGCGTCCAGCGCGGACGACACCTGCTGGCCGAACAGCCGCACCGCCGCCACGTCCTCCTCACTCAGCCAGTCCGCGGCCAGCACCAGCATGGCCGTGGGCGCGTTCTCCACGTCGATGCGCACGCCCACCGCCCGGTGCGTCTCCACGCGCCGGAACACCGCCAGCACCGCGTCCATGCGCGCTTCGGACACGAACCGGGACGCCTCCACGCCCAGGTCCTCCATCCACGCATCGCCGTCGCGCCAGGTGCGCACCAGCGCGGGTGTCCAGCCGCCAGGGGCCTCCACCCGCACGCGGCCTCCCAGCGATGGCGCGTGCGGCACCAGCCGGGGGGACAGTCCCGCCACGGACAGCTCCACGCCCACACCCCGGGGCGTCAGCCACGCGAAGCCCAGCTCCAGCGCCTCCAGCCCCCGGAACACCTCCTCGCGCACCGCGTCCTCGGAGTGCAGCGCGCGCACCTCGCTTCCCAGCTCCGCCAGCCGCCGCAGCACCATGCGGCGCCGGACGCGGGAGGTCACGTCGCGCACCTGCACCACCCAATCCGTGGCATGCGGGTGCACCGTCAGCTCCACGCGCAGCCCGCCGGTGCCCACGTGCAGCCACGCTTCATAGGTGCCCGCCACGGGTGACGACCCCAGCCGCCGAGCAATCCGGTCCGCCGGATCCTCCTGCGGCCCCGGCTCCCACAGGAGCGCCGTCACCGGCCTGCCGAGCAGCTGCTCGCGCTCCACGCCCAGCAGGCGCGACAGGGCCGTGTTCGCGTGGATGAGCAGGCCGTCTCGAAGCACGAACACGCCCAGGGGCATGTCGTCGAAGAGGCGGTACACCGCCTCCGGTTCCTCGGAAACCGTCCCCACCCGACGGTTCGTGCGCTCTGTGCTCCTCACCCCCCCACC
>NZ_RAWN01000252.1:0-11777 GCF_003668895.1 Corallococcus sp. AB045 | reverse complement strand
CCCCTCCCGAGCCGCCCGCCATGGACGCGAACGCGACGCCCGAGGAGCGCGCCCTGGCCCGCGAAGAGGCGGAGCGGGCGCGCGAGGAAGCCCGCGAAGAGGCGAGGCGCGCCCGCGATGAGGCCAAGCAGGCCGCGAAGGAAGAGGCCGAGGCCGCCAAGCAGCGCATCCGCGAGGAGATCCGCAGCTTCCGCGACAGCTTCAAGCACAAGAAGGGCAAGCGCGGCGCCCGGGACGTGGTGGCGCGCGGACAGAACCTGGAGGTGAAGGAGGGCGAGTCCGTGGAGAGCGCCGTCGTGTACGGCGGCAACCTCATCGTGAAGGGCACCGTGGAGGACGACGCGGTCACCTTCGGCGGCAACCTGGAGATCCAGGGGCACGTGGAGGGAGACGCGCACGCCTTCGGCGGCAACGTCATCCTGGGGCCCAACGCGCAGGTGGAGGGCGACGTGTCCGCCTTCGGTGGCCAGGTGCAGAAGGCGGACGGCGCCATCGTGGAGGGCAGCCTGGAGTCCTTCGGCGGCGCGGGCCTGGGCCGCATGGTGGCGGGTGAAATCAAGCGCGGCATGCAGGACGGGCAGAACCACGACGCGTCGGTGGACCACGACGACGATGACGACCACGACCGCGGCGGGGGACTGGCGTCCTTCATCCTCCAGTTCGCGCTCCTCTTCGGCCTGGGCTTCCTGGGGCAGATGTTCTTCCCGGCGCGCATGAAGGAACTGGGCGATGAGATCCGCGCCAACCCCGCCCGCAACTTCTGGGTGGGCCTGGTCGGCATGGCGGCCCTCATCCCGCTGACCATCGTCCTGTGCATCACGCTCATCGGCATCCCGGTGGCGTTCGCCCTCCTGGTCGCCTCCATGCTGGGCACGGCGCTGAGCTACGCGGCCATCGCCAGCGAGGTGGGCACGCGGCTTCCGGTGCTGCGCGGCCGCAAGACGCAGGCGGTGGTGCTCGCCCTGGGCCTGGGCCTCATCCTCCTGGTGAGCCACATCCCGGTGCTGGGTGTGTTCCTCAACCTCGTCCTCATCCCGCTGGCCTTCGGCGCGGTCATCCGCACCCGGTTCGGCTACCGCGGCCGGGGCATGCCGGAGCCCATCTTCCCCCGGAGCGAGAACCCGGTTTGACGCACCCGGCCTCACGGCCCCCGGATTGCCACACCGCATCATGAAGCCCCGCTCCCAAGCGCACCGGGAGTGGGGCTTTTTCCTTCTCCAACAAGTGCCACGCTCGCGCGCCATCACCTGCGCTGTCGTGACCGGGTGTTGACGATGGGCGGGCGGCCGTTGACAGGCTTTGACCGGCTCCGTCGGGTGCGCCATTTTGCGCGGCACCCATGCGACGCCTCCCAGACGCAACCCCGCGCGGCAGGGCCATCACCGTGGACCTCGAGGGCGAGAGCATCCCCGCCATCGAAGGCGAGCCGGTGGCGTGCTCCCTCATCGCCGCGGGCGAGAACGTCCTCTCCCGCTCCGTGAAGTACCACCGCCCGCGCGGGCCGTACTGCTTCGCCGCGGCCTGCTCGCACTGCCTCATGCGCGTGGACGGGCTGCCCAACGTCTACACCTGCCGCACCCCCGCGAAGGAGGGCATGCGGCTGGAGCGGCAGAACGCGTACCCGTCCGCGAAGGTGGACATCTTCGAGACCATCGACTGGTTCTTCCCCAAGCGCCTGGATCACCACGAGATGTTCGCGGGCGTGCCGGTGGCGGAGGACGTGATGGCGCGCGTGGCCCGGCAGCTGGCCGGCCTGGGCCTGTTGCCCCGGGAGGCGGGCCCGGCGCCCCTGCCCCCTCGCACCTTCCACACCCCCGTCGCGGTGGTGGGCGGCGGCGCGGCGGGCCTGGAGGCGGCGCGGGTGCTCGCCGGACAGGGCGTGCCCTTCCTGCTCTTCGAGCGCGACGCGAACCTGGGCGGACGGCTGGCCCACGGCGCCCCGGAGGACAACGCGCCCTTCGTGCCGGAGGCCACCGCGTTCCCGCAGGGCAGCGTGGTGAAGAACGCCACCGTCATCGGCCTGTATGACGACGAGCACGGCCGCTACCTGGCGGTGGCGGCGCGGGAGGCGGCGAACCTGCGGCTGCTCAAGGTCTACGCGAAGCGCTTCCTGCTCACGGTGGGCGGCCATCCCCCCACCCTCCCCTTCGAGAACAACGACCTGCCCGGCGTCATCGCGGGCCGCGCGGCGAGCCTGCTTTTGCGCAAGCACGACGTGGCGCCCCAGGTGGCGACGCTGGTGGGCCACGGCCCGGAGCTGCACGCGCTGGCGCACCTGTTCACCCAGCGCGGCGTGGAGGTGGTGGCGGTGGTGGACCTGAAGGGCCCGCTGCCCGCGAACGCGCACCCGAAGGCCGTCGTCGGTGACGGGCTCAAGGCCCACGGCCTGCGCGGCGTGACGGCCCTGAGCTTCACGCCCCAGGGCGGGCGCAAGCAGAAGGTGTCGTGCGACGCGGTGGTGGTGTCCGTGCCGGTGACGCCGGGCTTCGAGCTGGCGCGCCAGGGCGGCGCGAAGGTGGAGTTCGACGCGGACGCGGGCCACTTCCGGGTCGAGGCGGACGCGGACGGGCGCACGCAGGCGGCGGACGTGTTCGTCGCGGGCGACGTGGCGAAGGTCGGCACGGCGAAGGACGCCGCGGCCATGGGCGCACGCGCGGCGCAGGCGCTGATGGGAGGGCTGTCATGAGCAAGGCGCTCGTCTGCACCTGCGAGGACGTCACCGTCACGGACGTGGAGCACGCCATCGAGCGCGGCTACCACGACGTGGAGTCGGTGAAGCGCTACACGGGCTTCGGCACCGGCATCTGCCAGGGCAAGAGCTGTCACGCCGCGGTGGCCGCGCTGCTCAAGCAGAAGGCCCCGGCGCTCAAGCCAGATGCCGTGGTGCCCTTCACGCCGCGCCCGCCGCTGTACCCCACGGAGCTGCGCCTGCTCGCCAGCGCCCCCGTGGACGAGTCCGTCCCGCCCGTGGGCGGCGTGCCCCAGGAGCTGGAGCACTTCCCGTCCGCGCTGCGCCCGGAAGGGCCGGTGCCGCAGAAGGCGAAGGTGGTCATCATCGGCGGCGGCATCATGGGCCTGTCGCTGGCGTACAACCTGGCCCTGCGCGGGGAGACGGACGTCGTCGTGCTGGAGCGCGGCTACCTGTGCGCGGGCGCGTCCGGCCGCAACGGCGGCGGCGTGCGCATGCAGTGGGGCACCCCGGCGCTGATTGAGCTGGCCAAGCGCTCCATCGACCTGATGAAGGGCTTCGCGCGCGACCTGGGCGTCAACGTGTGGCTGCGCCAGGGTGGCTATCTCTTCCTGGCCAAGCGCAAGGACACCGCGTACCGGCTGGATCGCAACGCCGCCCTGCACAACAAGTACGGCGTGCCCACGCGCATCATCACCGCGGACGAGGCGCGACAGATCGTCCCGGACCTCACGATGAAGGACTGCGTGACGGCGGCCTACAACCCGGAGGACGGCGTCATCTTCCCCTGGGCCTTCCTGTGGGGCTACGCGCAGGGCTGCGTGAAGCGCGGCGTGAAGGTGGAGACGTACACGAACGTCACCGGCTTCGAGACGAGCAACGGCCAGGTGCGCAAGGTGAAGACGGACCGGGGCGACATCGCCTGCGACACCGTGGTGCTCGCCTCCGGCGCGTGGAGCCCCGCGGTCGCGAAGCTGGCGGACGTGAAGCTGCCCAACGAGCCGCACCGCCACGAGATCCTCAGCACCGAACCACTCAAGCCCTTCCTGTCGCCGCTGGTGTCGGTGCTCGACACCGGCCTGTACTTCAGCCAGTCCATGCGCGGTGAAATCGTGGGCGGCATGGGCGACCCGAAGGAGCCCGCCGGCCCCAACATGGGCAGCACCCTGCGCTTCGTGGCGCGCTTCGCCCAGGCCCTCACGGAGCAGCTGCCACACGTGGGCCAGGTGAAGGTGCTGCGCCAGTGGGGTGGCCTCTACGACGTCACCCCGGACAACAACCCCATCCTCGGACGCACCCCCGGCCTGGACAACCTGCTGCAGCTGTCCGGCTTCGTGGGCCACGGCTTCATGATGGCCCCCGCCGTCGCGGAGCGGATGGCCCAATGGATGACCTCCGGCGACTCCGACGAGCTCTTCACCCGCTTCAACCTCCGCCGCTTCGAGGAAGGCACCCTCGAGCGCGAGGACATGATCATCGGCTGAAGAATTCCGCCCTCCCCGCCCCTGTCTCCGCCTGGGACAGGGGCGCTCCCCGCATGTCCGCAAAAGCGGCACTCCCGGAAAATCACGCAAGTTGCCGGGATGGCTGGGGATTCGCCGCGGAACGTGACGTTTCTTTACAAACGCAACCGGATTGCACGGAGCATCCACGCACCACTGTCACGGGTGCGTGACGCCGGGTCCCCTCTGGCGGGCGCGCTGGCACGGGGCGTGCCTAGGCCCCCCGCGCCGCGCAATGCCGCGCGGGGGGAGATTCAGTGATGACCGCGAAGAAGCTCGTGGGTGCGATGCTGGTGATGGGCCTGACGGCGTGTGGTTCCGTGGAGCCCATGGACGTGCCGGACGCGGAGCCGCTCGCGTCGCAGGAGTCCAACGTCATCGTGGGCACGCTGAACTGGGTGAGCGCCACGTCCCTCACGGGCACGCAGCGCACGAAGTCCCTGGCGGTGGGCTACCTCTCCATCCCGGCGGTGGGCAGCCGCTGCACGGCGTGGCTGGTGTCCAACGACGTGGTCATCACCAACAACCACTGCGTGGGCAGCGCGTCGGAGGCGGTGGGCGCGCGCGTGTCGTTCAACTACGAGGACGGCGTCGCGTCCGCTTCGCGCGTCTGGTACCCGTGCGCCACGTTCATCAAGACGTGGAGCGGTGACGACATGACGGCGCTGCGCTGCTCGGCCGTCAACGGCCAGCTGCCCGGCCAGGTGTACGGCTTCCTCACCGTCGCCAGCACCAACGCGGCGACGAACGCCACCGTGTACGTCGTGAACCAGAACTGCGACTACTACACGACGTCGTCCTGCACGCCGACGAAGAAGTCCTCGCCGGGCAAGGTGCTCAACGGCAACTACAGCACCACGGACATCTCCTACGACGCGGACACGCTGGGCGGCTCGTCCGGCTCGCCCGTCATCTCCACGTCCACGAACCAGGTGGTGGCGCTGCACCACATCGGCGTCGGCGGCAACTCGCAGGGCCGCGGCACGGCCAACACCGGCGTGAAGGCCACGCGCGTGAAGGCGCGTCTGGCCGAAATCGGCCTGTAGTCGCCCAGCGTCTACGTCGCGGACGAAGGCTCCCCTCTGGCCAGCAGCACCGGCTGGGGGGGCGCATCCGTTCCGGTGGGCCCGGTCGGCTTCAGGAGCAGCGTCCGCTTGAGGCCGCCCAGCGCCAGCCGCCCCAGGCCCCGCTTGAAGGAGCGCGGCAGGAAGCGCAACAGCCGCATCACCCAGCGGTGCCCCAGGCCGGGGTACACCAGCGCCTCGCCCCGCTCGAAGCCCGCCAGGGCCTCGCGGGCGCACTGGCGCAGGGACAGCTCGAAGAACGGCGTCACCTCTCCGTCCAGGTGGGGCCCCAGCGCCAGCGGGCCGGGGGCCACGAAGGTGACGGGGATGCCCGCGTCCTTCAACTCCAGGCGCAGGGACTCACTGAAGCCGTCCAGGAAGCGCTGCGTGGCGGAGAACGTCACCGCGCCCGGGAGGAACAGGCGCGCCGCGCCCGAGCCCACCGTGAGGATGCCGCCCCGCCCGCGCTCCAGCATGGGGCCCAGCAGGCGGTGGGTGATCATGGCCGGGGCCAGCACATTCGCCTGCACCAGCTCCTCGATGCGCTTCCAGCGCTCCTCCGCGTACAGGCCGCTGGAGGCGTAATCCGCGTTGTTGATGAGCACGTCCACGCGGACGTAGTGGCGCTCCAGGTGATCGAACAGGGCGTCCACGGCGCATGGATCATCCAGCCGGCACGCGCGGATCATCACCCCCAGGGTGGGATTCCGGACGAGCAGCTCCTGCCGCAGGCTCCCCAGGTCATCCACGTCGCGCGCGACGAGCACCAGGGTCCTGACCCGGGGGGAGAGCAGCCGGGCGAGCTCGCGGCCGATGCCGCCAGCTGCGCCGATGATGAGCACGGTACCGTTGTCGATGGGAGGGCGCATATGGGGGCAGGACCTCGGACACGAAGGTGCCCATGCGCGGGTGACCCTGCGTGCCCGCCCCGCTGCTCGGCTCCTCCTGCACGCCCCCTTGCCCTGGCGGCGGGCAGGCGTTAAGCGTTCATTGCTCCCGCTGGAGGAGGACACCCATGGCTGGCCCTTCACGCATCCTCGTGCCGGTGGACCTGAAGGACGGTTCCCGGTCCGTCGTGGACTACGCGCTGCAACTCGCCCGCCCCTTCGGCGCGACGGTGGACATCCTGCACGCCTGGGAGCCGCCGCAGTACGTGGCGCCGGACCTGCTGGTGGCCTCGCCCGGATGGGACGCCACGTCGCTGGAGGCGATGGCGCGCGACACCGCGGGCAAGGAGCTGGAGGCGCTCTTGCGCAAGGTGGACGGCACCGCGCCCGTGGCGCTGTCCCACCGCGTGGTGATTGGCGAGGCGGGCAACGTGGTGCTGGAGGAGGCCGAGCGCGGGAAGTACGACCTCATCGTGATGGGCACACACCAGCGCAAGGGGCTCACCCGCATGCTGCTGGGCAGCGTGGCGCAGAAGGTGGTGGGCCGCGCCGCGTGCCCGGTGCTCACCCTGCACGTCAGCCCGGAGTAGAGCGGCTACCGGCTCCGGTGTCCGAGGCTAGGGCTCCGCCCACTGGCGCAGGAGGTTGTGGTACACGCCCGTGAGCATCACCAGCGCGGGGCTCTTGGGCACCTCGCGGGTGAGCTGCATGATGGACGTGTCCATGTCGAAGAGCAGCGAGCGCTGCCCCGCGTCGCGGATCATGCTCTGGATCCAGAAGAACGACGCCAGCCGCACGCCGCGCGTCACCGGCGTGACGTGGTGCAGGCTGGTGGACGGGTAGACGATGAGGTCCCCCGCGGGCAGCTTCGCCGAGTGGTTGCCGTAGGTGTCCTCCACCACCAGCTCACCGCCGTCGTAGCTGTCCGGGTCGGAGAGGAAGAGCGTGGCGGACACGTCCGTGCGGATGCGCTGGTTCGAGCCCAGGAGCGGCCGGATGGCGTTGTCCACGTGCGAGCCGAAGTCCATGCCGGACTCGTAGCGGTTGAACAGCGGCGGGAAGACGCGCTGGGGCAGCACGGCGGAGATGAACAGCGGGCTCTTCTCCAGGCCGGCCAGCACCAGGTCCCCCAGCTCCCGGGCGGCGGGGCTGCCTTCGGGCAGCT
Organism: Corallococcus sp. AB045; assembly: GCF_003668895.1. Taxonomy (NCBI): domain Bacteria; kingdom Pseudomonadati; phylum Myxococcota; class Myxococcia; order Myxococcales; family Myxococcaceae; genus Corallococcus; species Corallococcus sp. AB045. The sequence goes on along the minus strand of NZ_RAWN01000252.1, from coordinate 4,470 downwards.
GGAGGTTCTTCTTCACCTGCATGGACTGCTTGCCGGCGGTGGTCCGGCCATCCTCCCACGCCGCCTTGTCGAAGACGGCGCGGCAGTGGGCCACCTGCTCGGGCGTGAGGACCTGCGGGATGTGCACCATCATGATGAACGTCCTCCTACGCCCGGCGGGAATTGCGCGCGACTAGAACCGCACGTGCGCGGAGAGCAGCGCGGAAACGCCGTCCGCCGGCACGGCCTGACCGCCGTAGTACGAGTCGTAGTAGAGCTTGTCGGTCAGGTTGTAGACGTTGAGCTGCAGGTCGACCTTCTTGATGGAGTACGACGCGAACGCGTCGAAGCGCCAGAAGTTGGGCACCTTGGTGAGCAGCACCGTCGCGTTGGCCGGGTTGTTCACCGTCGCCACGTCCTGGTAGGTGGCGCCGCCGCCCACGGACAGGTTGTCCAGGATGGCGTACGTGGTCCACAGCGAGAAGCTGCGCTTGGGCGTGTTCACCAGGCGCTGGTCCACCAGGAACTCATTGGTGTGCTCCTGGATGCTCGCGTCCAGGAACGTGTAGTTGGCGAACACGTTCCAGCGGCGCACCGGCGAACCCGCGACGCCGAGCGCGTAGCCCTGCACCCGCTGCTTGCCCTCCAGCACCGTGGGCGGGCCGTCCGGATCCGAGTTCGGCACGCGCGCGTTCAGCTTGTTGGTGCGGAACAGGGCGGCGTTGACGCTCAGGCGCTCCGCGATGAGGTCCGCCTTGGCGCCGATCTCGAAGGTCTCGTTCTTCTCCGGATCCAGCGTGACGGTGTCGTTGGCCAGCGTGGCCAGCTCCGCGCTCGGGTTCTGGGACGTGCCGTACATGCCGTAGACGCTGGTGTTCTCCGCCGGGTGGAGCACCAGGCCCACGCGCCAGTTGAACAGGTTGTTCTCCTGCTCGAAGGCGGCCACGTCACCGTTCGCGGCCTTGGTCTCGTAGTCGCTGTGCAGGTTGTCCAGGCGCAGGGTGCCCAGGACCTCCACGTACTTGCCGATCTGGATCTGATCCGACGCGTACGCGCCCAGGTTCCACTGGCGGCTGTAGTTGGTGGCGCCCGGGACGCGGTTCACGCCGGACAGGTCCGGGCTGTTGTCCGGATCGAACAGGTCCGCCGGCAGGTTGCCGGTCGCCGTGGTGAGGTTGATGCGGCCCAGCTCACGCTGCTCGCGGGACACGTCCAGGCCGAAGTTGGCGGTGTGCTTGAGGAAGCCCGTGTTGAACACGCCGCGCACGTCCAGCTGGTCCGCGAAGTAGGTGTTGTCCGTGGACGTCTCGAAGCGCTGGCGGCCGATGGTGGTGGGGTCCGTGACCGGCGTCAGGCCACGCGGCGCGGTGGGCCGGGCGAAGCGGTCCACGCCGCCGTAGCGCAGCGTGTTCGTCAGGCGGAACGTGTTGCCCAGGTCCGCCAGCAGGCGCGCCGAGCCGATGTGGACATTGACGAGCTCCGTGTCGCTGTCCTTCACGCCGTAGAAGTTCTCACGGGGCACGTCCAGGGTGACGCCCACGGGGTAGCCGTTGAAGTACGGCTGGCCGTAGTCCGGCACGCTGTCCTCGTGCTGGTAGAAGTAGTCCACTTCCAGGGCGACCTTCTCCGCCAGCTGGAAGCGCGCGGACGGCGCGATGCCCACGCGGTTCTCCTTCACGACGTCACGGCCGGCGACGCCCGCCAGCTGCCCCACGGCGCTCACGCGGAACTGGACGCTGTCGGAGAGCTCCTGGTTGACGTCCGCCTCGATGCGGCCAATCGGCGCCGTGCCGCCGGACAGGCGCAGGTCCGTGAAGGACCCCTTGCGCGCCTTCTTCGTCACCAGGTTGATGGCGCCGCCCGTGGAGCCGCGGCCGAACAGCACCGACGACGGGCCGAAGTAGACCTCCACGCCCTCCAGGTTGAACGTGTCGCGGGTGAACCAGCCCAGGTCGCGCACGCCGTCGCGCAGCGTGTCCGTCTGGGCGGAGAAGCCGCGCAGCGAGAAGGAGTCACCCTGGCGGCCACCCTCGCCCGCCGTCACCGTGATGCCGGACACGTTGCGCAGGGCATCGCGCAGCGTCGTCGCCTGCTGCTCCTCCATCACGCGCTCGGGGACCACCGTGATGGTCTGCGGCGTGTCCACCAGCGGCCGCGGCAGGCGGGCCAGGCTGGGCTCGGTGACGTTGTACTTCTGCGTCTCACCTTCCACGGACACTTCCGGAAGGACGTACGCGTCGTCCTCGCCGGCCTGCGCCGCCGGCGCGCCAATGGGCGCGGACTCCGGGGTGCGCTCAGGGGCCGGAGCGTCCTGGTCCACGGGGGCGGTCTCCGCCGGCCGGGACTCCTGCACCGGCGCCGACGTCTCGCCCGTCACCGGCGTCTCCTGCGCCACCGCGCCGCCCGCCGCCAGGGCGGAGGCAAGGCCTACGGCAGCGGGCCCCCAGGGCCAGAGCGCGCCGCGCACGCCTCCAGGGTTGCCATTCGATGAGCGGATACCAGTACGACCGGGCTTGGCTGTGGACACGAATCCCCTCGGGATAGGAAGCGCTGTCTAAATGAGAATGATTCTCATATGCAGGACCCTGATTCTCGTTACAAGAAATTTCTTCCCGTCGACACTGTGAGGAGCGAAGGCAGGCGATCGTTACAGCACTGCTTTGCATCAGACGGCCGAATGCCACAGGCCACAGAGTGAAAACAATGAGGCCCGGATCCGCTCTCGCGGTCCGGGCCTCGGGACTGCATGGGTTTGCTGAGTCGCGACTTCAGGCGGCGTTCTTGTTCGACTCCGCGGGCGGTGCCACCGGGGCCTCGGATGCCACGGGCTGCGTCTTGCGGCGCGGGACGAAGCGGCGCCAGGAGAGCGCATAGCCGGTGTAGACGAGGAACACGGCGCCAAAGGACGCGAGCGCCGCGATCAGCTGGCCCACCCACCCCAGCGCCTCGCCGGTGTGCAGGAAGCGCAGCCACGTGCGCAGCTTCCGGCCGCTGTTGAAGTCCGCGTACGTCTCCGTCTTCAGAGGCTGGGCCGTGAACGGATCCAGCGACACCGTGTTGGTGGCGAAGAGCGGCCAGCGCTCCTGCTCGCGGACGGTGAAGGCGCTGGCCTGCGGGCCCTTGGGACCACCGCGGCCTTCCGCACGGCCTTCGCCGCGAGGGCCACCCTCACCGCGCGCACCACCTTCGGCCCGGGGGCCACCTTCGCCACGCGGAGCACCCTCACCGCGCGGGGCGCCTTCGGGACGGCCGCCGGGGGCGCCAGCGCCTTGAGGCGTGGCCAGGCGCAGGGTGATGGTCTCCCAGGCGTTGGACTGCTTCATCACCGCCGCGAACTGCGCGTCCAGCGGCTGGGGCTGCGTCCCCGGCGCGGGCGTGGGCACGGCCGCGGGCGCCGAGGCGATGGGCCCCTGCGCCGCGGGCGGCTCGTTGCCGGTGAGCGTGAAGACCAGGTTCGATGCCCACTTATAGGAGATGACCGCGCCGGACGCGGTCAGCACCACCAGCACGGGCAGCGACCAGAAGCCGATGACGTTGTGCCAGTTGAAGTCGCGCGCCTTGCCCTTGAGCCCGCGGCGGAACCACAGGACGGGCCGCATGGAGCGCAGCGTCCACTTGCGCGGCCACCACAGGAACAGGCCGGTGATGCCCAGGAAGAGGAACGCCAGGTTGGCCACGCCGGTGATGGCCTTGCCCACTGCGCGGTTGTCGCCGGACGCCGCGAGCCAGCGGTGCAGCTCCTCCATCGTGTGGAAGAACGAACGCCAGCCCTGCGCGCCCGGCTCGCGCACTTCACCGGTGTAGGGGTGGACGTAGACAGCGGCGCCGCGGCCCAGGGCCACCGTCACCATGCTGTCCGCTTCCGGGGACACCGTCACGCCGGAGGGAGGCACGGCGGGCTTCGCCGCCTTCACCTTCGCGATCATCTCCTCCAGCGTCAGGCGGGGAGTCCCCTCCGCGGGAGGCGCCGCGTGGCGGGCGTCACGGTCCGCCCAGTCGATGATCTGCGACTCGAACGCGATCGCCGCGCCCGTGAACGACATGACCCCGACCACGAGCCCCACGATGAGGCCGCAAACCAGGTGGATCCAGAAGAGAATCGAGCGGAGCTTGGGATTCATGAAGGCTTCTACGGGACTGCGAAGGAACTACCTCAGGGCGAACTTCACCGGGATCACGACCTTCACGCGCACCGGCGCGCCGCCGTGTCCCAGGGCCGGCGAGAAGCGCCAGCCCGCCACGGACTCGAGCGCGGCCTCGTCCAGGCCCGGCACCGAGCGGTGGATGCGGGGCGAGCCCGGCTCCACCGCGCCATCCGTGCCAATGATCACCATCACCATCACCACGCCGGTGATTCCGTCCTCGCGGGCGCGGCGCGGATACTCCGGCTTGCCGGACAGCAGCACCGGCAGCTTCATCACCTCGCGCGGCGTATAGATGGGCGGCGCGGTGCCCTGCCCTCCGACCTTGCCGCCCACGACTCCGCCCACC
>NZ_RAWN01000251.1:0-11779 GCF_003668895.1 Corallococcus sp. AB045 | reverse complement strand
GGCCCTTCGCGAGGTCGAAGGGCTGCGCGGCGGCTTCACGCGCCAGGCGCCAGGCTTCTTCCGGCGGCGAGCCCGTGAGCTCCTTGCGCTCCAGGGTGAGCACCGGCTCCGGAGACACCACCTGCACAGGGCCGGAGACGTCCTCGCGGAAGGAGGTGCGGAGCACTTCGTGACGGCGCACCACTTCGCGCAGCGCGCGCTCCAGCACGGCCACGTCGAGCGAACCCTCCAGGCGCACCGCCATGGGGACGTTGAAGAGGGAGGTGCCGGGTTGCAACTGCTCAATGAACCAGAGGCGCTGCTGGGCGAAGGACAGGGGCAGGGGACGCGAGCGATCCTGCACCGGGATGAGGCCGTGGGCGGAGTTGCCCGCGGTGGCCTTCTGCGCGGCCATCTTCTTGAGCAACTCGGCGCGCTTTTCCGGCGAAAGGTTCGCGATCCGCTTCGACAGCTCGTGGCTCATCTCGTGTACTCCGCACTGGGGGCCGCCACTGCGTACGAGCACCACTGGGGGCAGTGGCGCTCGCGGAAACTCGGACGTGTTGCTGGTGCCGGATTGACTCCCTGCGCCGCTCTTCCCGAGGAAGCGCGAGGGTGGGTCAAATTCATGTGGGTGAGATTATTCCGCCTACACAGACCCTGTCATGAGGGCGGACAGACACCCACTCGAATGAATTCAGGTATTTGCTGTATTGCTCTGGTTCCCTGAAGCCAGGGAGGGAAGGACGTCAGATGTCCTCCAGAGTGAGACCCGCCCCCAGCGTCTCCTCCCTCTGGCTCCACTCCAACCCCCGGAGTCAGCTCCCGGTGGCCTGCCGGGGCGCGGTACCGGACACCCGCCCGAGCGCCTCCCGCAGGCGCTCGATGATGGAGCCGAGATTCGGGTCCTGCATCAACGCGTGATGGCTGCCGGGCACGTCGTGCACCTCCAGCCCGCCACGCACCAGGGGCTCCCAGCCGCGGTGACGTGGGATCTCGGGCGCGGCGTCGCTGGCGCTCAGCAGCAAGGCGGTGCCGTCGTACGGCTGGGGCGCGTACTTCTCATGGGCGAAGAGGTTGGCCCGGAAGACGTTGAAGAGGGCGCGCAGCTGGGCGGGGCCGGACTGAGCGTCGAGGATGCGCGCCCGGAGCCCTTCCTTCAGCAGGTGGTCCAGCATCGCGTCGTCGTCCTGTGCCAGCGCTTCGTCCGAAGCGGAGAGGTTCTGGCCGAAGGCGGTAGCGGTGGCGTGGGCAAAGGCGAGCCTCGCGCGGGCCTCGGAGTCGAGGTGCGTGGCCTCCTGGGAGGGCTTCGTCAGACCGTGGACGTGGGCATCGATGAGGGCGAGCAGCTCCACGGCTTCGCCAGCCTCGCGCAGGCGGCGGGCCATCTCGTAGGCGATGACTCCGCCGAGAGACCAGCCTCCCAGCTGGTAGGGGCCGTGGGGCTGCACCGTGCGGAGGGCTTCGATGTAGAGGGTGGCCATCTCCTCGATGGACTCGGCGACGGGGCGTCCGTCGAGGCCTCGCGACTGGAGGCCGTAGACGGGCAGTGACGGCCCCAGCCGACGCGCCAGCTCCGAGTAGGCCAGGACGTTGCCGCCGCCGGGGTGGACGAGGAAGAGGGGCCGCTGGCCGGGTTCTCCTCGCTCCAGCGGGACGAGGGGCGTCCAGGCTTGCGAGTCGTCGCGGAGCACCTGGGCGAGCTGCTCGACGGTGGGCTGCTGGAAGAGGACGGAGAGAGGGAGGCTGAGGCCCAGACGCTCACGGATGGACGCGAGCATGCGCACGGCGAGCAGGGAGTGGCCGCCCAACTCGAAGAAGCTGGAGCGGACGCCGACGGAGCGGACACCGAGGATGTCCTCCCAGATGCGGGCGAGCTGCATTTCGAGCGTGTCTCGGGGCGCGACGAAGTCCCGGGCTTCAACAGTGTGGGCATTGGGTTCGGGCAGGGCCTTGCGGTCCACCTTGCCGTTGGCGTTGAGAGGCAAGGCGTCCAGCACGACGAGCGCGGAGGGCACCATGTACTCGGGCAGGTGCTGCTTGAGGCCTGCCTTGAGGGTGTCGGCGTTTAGCGCGTGCCCTTCGCTCGCGGTGACGTAGGCGACGAGGCGCTTGTCCGCGTCCGTGCCCCGAGCCACGACGATGGCCTCGTTGACGCCAGTGGCGGAGCGCAGGGCGGCTTCGACTTCGCCCAGTTCGATGCGGAAGCCACGCACCTTCACCTGGAAGTCGACGCGGCCGAGGAAGTCGAGCGTGCCGTCCTCCCTCCAGCGGGCCTGGTCGCCCGTGCGGTAGAGGCGCTCGCCCGGAGTGGAGGCGAAGGGGTGGGGGACGAAGCGTTCCGCCGTCAGCTCGGGGCGGTTCAGGTAGCCCCAGGCCAGGCCTTGTCCGCCGACGTACACCTCACCGGCGACACCCACGGGCACCGGGTGCAGGTGCGCGTCGAGGACGTACACCGTGGAGTTGGAGAGAGGACGGCCAATGGGGATGGCTCCTTCCACCCGCGTGCCGTGCCGCATGGCGAAGGTGGCGGAGAAGGTGGTGTTCTCCGTGGGGCCATAGCCGTTGATGAATGTCGCGCCTTCCGGCAGGCGGGCCAGGTGCTCGCGAACGCGGGAGGCGGGCAGCACATCGCCACCGGCGAGGACCTGACGCACGCCCGCGAGCGCTTCGCCCTGGTGCAGGGCCATCTGCTCGAAGAGGGCGGCGGTGAGCCACAGTGACGTCACGCGGTGGTGACGCAGCTGGGCGGCCAGTTCCTCCAGGGAGAGGGAGTGCGGCGGCGCGAGGACGAGCTTCGCGCCGTGCAGCAGTGCACCCCAGATTTCGAGCGTGGACGCGTCGAAGGCGACGGGTGCGAACTGCAGCCAGACTTCGTCGGCCCCGAAGCGCATGAAGGTGCTGCCGAGCACCAGGCGGGTGATTCCCCGGTGCGGCACGCAGACGCCCTTGGGACGGCCCGTTGAGCCCGAGGTGAACATGACGTAGGCGAGGGCATCACCGTCCACGCGGACATCCAGCGCATGCGTGGGCCGCGAGGCAATCTGCGCGGACTGGGCGTCCAACCAGACGCGGGTGCCGGTGGCGGGGAGCAACGAAGCGAAGGGCTGGTGCGTGACCACCACGTCCACGTCAGCGTCTTCCAGCAGCATCTCGATGCGGTCCACGGGTGCATTGCGGTCCACGGGGACGAAGGCCGCGCCCACCTTGAGGATGGCAAGGAGAGCGGTCACCATCTCGAAGGAGCGCTCGACGGCGAGGCCGACGCGTGCACCGGGGGCGATGCGCAGGGCACGCAGGTGATGGGCCAGTTGGTTCGCGCGTGAATCCAGCTGGGCATACGTCAGCGAGTCATCCCCCAGCACGAGGGCCACCGCGTCGGGTGTGCGCTGGGCCTGCCGGGCGAAGTGGGCGTGGACGGGAACCTCCGTCGGGCTGGTGACGGCGGTGTCGTTCCACTCGACGAGGAGGCGCTGGCGTTCGTCGTTGGAGAGGAGCGGCAGGTGGGCCATGGCCTGCTCGGGCTTCGCGGCCACTGCCTCCAGCAGCGTGCGCAGGTGGGCGGCCATCCGCACCACGGTGCTCTGCTTGAAGAGGGCGGTGCTGTACTCCAGCGTGCCTCGCAGCCCTTCGGACGTCTCCGTGAAGAAGACGCTCACGTCGAACTTCGACGTCGAGTGGGTGGCCTCCAGCCTTCGCAGCCGGAGGTCCGGCAGCCGCACGTCCTCCGTGGGCACGTTCTGGAGCGCGAGCAGCGTCTGGAAGAGAGGCGTGTGGCTGAGGCTGCGCGTCGGCTGCAGGGCCTCCACCAGCTTCTCGAAGGGCACCTCCTGGTGCTCGTAGGCCTCCAGCACCGTGGCGCGCACCTGCTGGAGCAGCGAGCGGAACGAGTGGCCCTCGTCCACCTTCGCTCGCAGGACAAGCGTGTTGACGAAGAAGCCGATGAGCCCCTCCGTCTCCGCGCGCGTGCGGCCGGCGATGGGCGAGCCCACGCTGAGGTCCTGCTGCCCCGTGTAGCGCGCAAGCAGGCCCTGCCAGCCCGCGAGCAGCACCATGAAGAGCGAGCCGCCTTCACGGTGAGCCAGTCCGCGCAGGGCTTCCGTCAACTCACGTGACAGGGTGAAGCCGAGGGTCGCGCCCGCGGTGCTCCGGACCGCCGGACGCGGTCGGTCCGTGGGCAGCTCCAGCACGGCTGGAGCGCCGGAGAGCTTCACTTCCCAGTAGGCCATTTCCTGCCGCAGCGTCTCGCCCGCGAGCGTCCGACGCTGCCAGTCTGCATAGTCCGCGTACTGCACCGGCAGCGCAGGCAGGGGCGACGGCTGGCTGGCGGAGAAGGCCGCGTAGAGGGCCGAGACTTCCCGCACCAGCACTCCCAGCGACCAGCCGTCGGAGACGATGTGGTGCAGGGTGACGACGAGCACGTGCTCGAACTCGGAAAGCTTGAAGAGCAGCGTGCGGAGGAGCGGCCCGGTGCTCAAGTCGAAGGGCCGGCGGATCTCCGCTTCCACGCGGGCCCGCGTCTCGGGCTCGCGCTGGGATTCGGACACGTCCGTGAGGTCCACGAGGGCCAGGGGCGGGTGGCTGTCGAGATGGATGTGCTGGACAGGCGCCCCCTCTACCTGGGCGAAGGTGGTGCGCAGGGCGTCGTGCCGGCGCACGACTTCCTGTAGCGCGAGCTCGAGCACGTCCGCGCGCAGGTGGCCCTCCAACCGGACGGCGACGGGCACGTTGTAGAGGGGGCTGCCCGGCTCGAGCTGATCAATGAGCCACAGCCGCTGCTGGGCGAAGGACAGCGGCAGCGGACCGTCATGCGAAACGCGAGTGAGCGGCGAGGTGTTCGTGCGGGTGAGTCCCGAGAGACGAACCGCGAGCGCTTCCACGGTGGGGGACTCGAAGAGGGCACGCAAGGGGAGCTCCACGTTGAACCCGGCGCGCACGCGGGACACCACCTGGGTGGCCAGCAGCGAGTGCCCACCCAGCTCGAAGAAGGAATCCTTCACACCCACCTGGGGCAGGCGCAGGACTTCGGCCCAGATGGAGGCCAGCTTCGCTTCGACTTCCGTGCGCGGCGCTTCATAGGTGTGGCCGGACTGGGGCGCCTCCGGCTCTGGCAGGGCCTTGCGGTCCACCTTGCCGTTGGAGTTGAGGGGCAGCGCGTCCAGCACCACGAAGGTGGTGGGCACCATGTACTCTGGGAAGCCCTGGCGCAGGTGCGCCTTGAGGGCCTCCACTTCCAGGGAGGCATTCGCCTTGGGCGTGACGTAGGCGACGAGGCGCTTGTCGGAGGCCTCACCCCTCGCGACGACGACGGCGTCCTTGAGTCCCGGGGCGCGACGGAGAGCGGCTTCGATTTCACCCAGCTCGATGCGGAAGCCACGCACCTTCACCTGGAAGTCGATGCGGCCGAGGTACTCCAGGCGCCCATCCAGGCGGTAACGGACACGGTCACCCGTGCGGTACATGCGGCCACCGGGAGGACCGTAAGGCTCCGGGACGAAGCGCTCCGCGGTGAGTTCCGGGCGCAGCAGGTAGCCACGCGCCTGGCCTTCACCCGCGAGGTACAGCTCACCCGCGACACCGACGGGTACCGGCTGCAACGAAGCATCCAGCACGTAGGCGCGCGTCGCGGGGAGTGGGCGGCCGATGAGAGGCACTTCGTCACGGCCGACGAGAGACGCGGTGGAGTAGGTGGTGTCCTCGGAGGGCCCGTAGAGGTTGAAGAGCTTCTGCACCGTCGGGACGGCGTAGACCTGCTTCGCGAGCGTCTCCGGCAGGGCCTCACCGGCGAGGTTGATGACACGCACGGAGGGAGGCACCGCGCCCAGGCGCAGCAGTTGCGCCATGGCGGAGGGCACCGTGTTGATGAGGGTGACGTGGGGTGCGGTGGGCAGCTCCGCCAGATGCAGGGCGTTGCGAGCCACCACCACCGCACCACCACTGCTCAACGGAGCGAAGAGTTCGAAGACGGAGAGGTCGAAGTTGAGGCTCGTCGCGGCGAGGGTGCCCTTCAGCTCCTCCGGAGAGAAAGTCTCCAAGGCCCAGTGAAGGAAGGAGACGGCATTGCCATGGGAGATGGCGACACCCTTGGGACGGCCGGTGCTGCCAGAGGTGTAGATGAGGTAGGCGAGGTGGCCCGGGTGGGTGTCCACCGCAGGCGCCGTCGTCGGCTGCTTCGCCAGCTCCACGTCCGAATCGAGGCACACGGGCGTGGTGGAGGTTTCGGGCAGTGCCGAGAGCAGGTGCGAATGCGCGACGAGGGCAGGACCCCGGGCGTCTTCGAGCAGCCAGCCCAGACGCTCACGCGGATAGCTGGGGTCCAGCGGCACGTAGGCGCCACCGGCCTTGAGGATGCCGAGGGCACCGATGACGAGGTCTTCGGTGCGTTCGACGCACAGGCCGACACGGACTTCGGGCCCGACGCCCAGTCCACGCAGGCGGTGCGCGAGCTGATTGGCCTTTGTGTCCAGCTCCCGGTACGTCAGCTGCCGCTCGGGCGTGATGACGGCCAGCGCGTCCGGCGTACGGCGCACCTGGGCTTCCACCATCGCAGGGATGCTGGGCTCACGCTGGGTTTCAGTGTCAGCCGGGTTCCAGTCCACGAGAAGCTGCTGCCGCTCGGCGTCCGTAAGCAGTGGCAGGTCACCCAGCCGGGTGTCTGGCTTCTGTGCGATGGACTCCAGCAGCACGCCGAAATGGCCCGCCATGCGCTGCACGGTCGCCGCGTCGAACAGGTCCGTCGCGTACTCCAGTGAACCGACCAGCCCTCCCTGGACCTCTTGCAGCGAGAGGGAGAGGTCGAACATCGCGGAGTGGGCTTCTTGCGGCACGGCCCGGAACGACAGGCCCGGCAGGTGCAGCGCCCGGGCAGGCGTGTTCTGCAGGACGAACATGGCCTGGAAGAGCGGACTGCGACTCAGGTCCCGTGTGGGCTGCACGGCTTCGACGAGCTTCTCGAAGGGCAGGTGCTGGTGGTCGTACGCCGCGAGCGTCGTGCCGCGCACCTGGGCGAGCAGCTCCCGGAACGTCGAGCGCGGATTCAACCGGGCGCGCAGGACCAGGGTGTTGATGAAGAATCCGATGAGCCCTTCAGTCTCCGCCTGGGTGCGGCCGGCGATGGGGGAACCGACACTGACGTCGTCCTGCGCGGAGTAGCGCGACAGCAGCACCTGGAAGGCCGCCAGCAGCGCCATGAAGGGCGTCGCGCCTTCACGCTGAGCCAGGGCCTTGAGCGCGTCAGAGACCTGCGCGGGAATCCGCAACTCCACGGTGGCGCCACGGTGGGACTGCACGGGCGGACGCGGGTGGTCCGTCGGCAGCTCGAGCGCGGAAGGTGCTCCAGCCAGCTGCTGCTTCCAGTAACCCAGTTGCGCGTCGAGCACCTCGCCCTGGAGCCAGTCGCGCTGCCACGTGGCGAAGTCCGCGTACTGCACGGGCAGCGGCGGGAGGGCCGGCGTGCCTCCCTGGGTGAAGGCCTCGTAGAAGGCAACCATCTCGCGCACGAGGACGCCCATGGACCAACCGTCGGAGACGATGTGGTGCATCGTCACCAGCAGCAGGTGTTCATTCTCCTCCAGGCGCACCAGCGTGCTGCGCAGCAGCGGACCCGTGGCGAGGTCGAACGGCCGGCGCGCTTCCTCGTTGGTCAGCCGCCGGGACTCTTCCTTTCGCCAGGCTTCGGGCAGCTCAGTGAGGTCCATGAGCGGCAGCGTCCATGCCGCTGGAGCCTGGATCCGCTGCGTGGGCTGACCCTGGTGTTCGTGGAAGGTGGTGCGCAGGGCCTCATGGCGCTGGACGAGCGATTCGAAGGCGCGGCGCAACGCCTCCACGTCCAGGTGTCCGGAGAGCTGGAGCGCGGTGGGCAGGTTGTAGGACGCGTCCCCCGGCTGGAGTTGATCCAGCAGCCACAGCCGCTGCTGCGCGAAGGACAGCAACTCCGAGGCGCCGCGAGCCGCGGCCCTCCGAAGGGGAACCGACGGCGCGGGGGGCCCCTCGGAGTCGATGCGCCGGGCGAGGGCGGCGACGGTGGGCGCCTCGAACAGCGCTCGCAGGGGCAACTCCCTGCGGAAGGTGGTGCGCACGCGCGAGACGAGCTGGGTGGCCAGCAGCGAATGGCCTCCGAGCGCGAAGAAGTCGTCGTGGATGCCCACTCGCTCCACGTGCAGCACCTGCTCGAAGAGCGGGGCGAGCCGTTCCTCGGTGGGGGTGTGCGGGGCGACGTAGCGGGTCGCGAGCTCCGAACCCACCGGCACGGGCAGGGCCTTGCGGTCCACCTTGCCGTTGGTGTTGAGCGGCAGCGCTTCCAGCACGAGGAACGCGGAGGGCACCATGTACTCGGGCAGGTGCTGCTTGAGCCAGGACTTGAGGTCGTCCGTTGACGGTGCGGTCTCCACTTCGCCATCCGTGAGGACCACGTAGGCGACGAGCCGCTTGTCGCCGGGCACGTCCTCGCGGGCGAGGACGACGGCCTGATGCACTGCGGAGTGTTTCAACAGGCAGGACTCGATTTCCCCCAGCTCGATGCGGAAGCCGCGGACCTTCACCTGGAAGTCGGCACGGCCCAGGTAGTCGAGCATCCCGTCGGCGCGCCATCGCACCACGTCGCCGGTGCGGTAGAGGCGGGCACCAGGAGTGGAGGAGAAGGCATCCGGGATGAAGCGGTCGGCTGTCAACTCCGGCCGGTTGAGATAGCCGCGCGCGACGCCCTCACCGCCGATGAAGAGCTCACCGGCGACACCCACGGGCACGGGGCGCAGCGTGCGGTCGAGCACGTAGACACGGACGTTGGGCAGGGGCCTGCCGATGGTGGGCGTGGGAGACGCGTCGAAGGCGCAAGCAGTGGCGTCGACGGTGCACTCGGTGGGGCCGTAGACGTTGAAGACGCGCGGGCGCGGGGCCTGGGCGAGGTGACGCCAGGTGGCGGGGTCCACGGCCTCACCGCCCACGAGGACGCGGCGGGGGATGGCCTTGCGCTCCAGCAGCCCTTCATCCAGCAGCAGGCGCAGGTGGGCCGGAGAGCAATCGAGGACGTCGAGGGCGTCCTGGCCAATGCGGTTGACGAGCTCACCGACGTCGGCGCGGGCCTCGTCGGGAATGATGCAGAGGGTGTGGCCGTCGAGCACCTGGATGAGCTGCTTGACGGAGGCGTCGAAGGAGAGGGGCGCGTTGACGCTGACGCGCTCCCCAGGCCGGGCCTCCGCGTGCACCGTAGCGGCAAGGGCGACACGAAGATTGAGCACGGAGCGGTGCTGAATCATCACGCCCTTGGGACGGCCGGTGCTGCCCGAGGTGTAGATGATGTAGGCGAGGTGCTCCGGGGTGACGGAAGTAGCCGGCGCGTGCGAGGGCTCGCGGGAGAGGTCCGCAGAGTCGGAGTCCAGGCAGAGGGTGAGCGCGGAGTGCGGGGGCAGCGAGTCGCGCAGGCGCTGCTGGGTGAGGACGACGGGAGCACCCGTGTCGGTGAGGACGTGGGCGAGCCACTCGCGCGGGTAGCTGGGGTCGATGGGGACGTAGGCGCCGCCAGCCTTGAGGGTGCCAAGAATACCGACGAGGGCCTCCACGGAGCGCTCCACGCAGAGGACGACGCGCACGTCGGGGCCGACGCCGAGTTTCACCAGCCGGTGCGCAAGCTGATTGGCGCGGACTTCCAGCTCACGGAAGGTGAGCTGCTCCTCGCGGCAGATGACGGCCAGGGCGTCGGGCGTGCGAAGGGACTGGGCGCTGAAGGCGTCATGGAGGCAGAGGTCGCGAGGGAACTCAGAGCTGGGGCCATTCCAGTCCACTAGAAGCCGCTGGCGCTCCGGAGCGGTGAGCAGGGGCAGGCTCGCGAGCGTCGAGTCCGGCTGCGCGGTGATGGCCTCCAGCAGCACGCCCATGTGGCCCACCATGCGCTGCATGGTTGAGGCATCGAAGAGGTCGCTGCTGTACTCCAGGACGCCCACGAAGCCCTGGGGCGAGTCCTGCATCGTCAGCGTCAGGTCGAACTTCGCGGAGTTCGATTCGAGCGGCAGTTGCTCGAAGGACAAGCCCGGCACGCGGAGCGCTTCCATGGGCGTGTTCTGCAGGGAGAACATCGCCTGGAAGAGGGCGCTGCGGCTCAGGTCGCGCACGGGCTGGAGGGTCTCCACCAGCTTCTCGAACGGCACGTGCTGTTGCTCGTAGGCCGCGAGCGTCGTCCCGCGCACCTGGGCCAGCAGCTGGCGGAACGTCGCCCGAGGCTCTACGCGCGCGCGCAGGACCAGGGTGTTGATGAAGAAGCCGATGAGGCCTTCGGTCTCCGCCTGCGTGCGGCCGGCGATGGGGGAACCCACGCTGATGTCGTCCTGGCCGGAGTAGCGGGACAGGAGCAACTGCCAGGCGGCGAGCAGCAGCATGAAGGGCGTCGCGCCCTCGCGCTGGGCCAGGGCCTTGAGTGCTTGCGAGACCTCCGGAGGGACGCGCATGTCCACCGTGGCGCCACGGTGGGACTGCACGGGCGGACGAGGGCGGTCCGTGGGCAGGTCCAGCGCGGCGGGCGCTCCGGAGAGCTTCTCCTTCCAGTAGGCGAGCTGGGTCTCCAGTGTTTCGCCCTGGAGCCATTCCTGCTGCCAGACGGCGAAGTCCGCGTACTGCACGGGCAGCGGCGCGAGGGCCGGCACCTGCCCCGCGTGGAACGCCGCGTACAGCGCAGTGAGCTCACGGACGAGGACACCCATGGACCACCCGTCGGAGACGATGTGGTGCATCGTCACCAGCAGCAGGTGCTCCGCGTCGTCCAGGCGCACCAGGGACGTGCGGAGAAGTGGGCCGGCTTCCAGGTCGAAGGGACGACGGGCCTCCACGTTCGCGAGGCGCCGCGCTTCTTCTTCCCGCTGCGCTTCCGGCAGTGAGGACACGTCGAGCAGGGTCAGCGTCCACGTCGCGGGCGCGTGGATGCACTGCGCGGGCTGGCCCTGGTGTTGGACGAGCGTGGTGCGCAGCGTCTCGTGGCGGGCGACGAGGGCCTCGAAGGCACGGCGCAGGGACTCGACGTCGACCTGCCCCTTCAGGGGAAGGGCCGCGGGGATGTTGTACGCGGCGCTGCCCGGCTGGAGCTGATCCAACAGCCACAGCCGCTGCTGTGCGAAGGACAGGGGAGGCGGGCCTGCGTGCGCGACGCGGATGAGCGGTGGCAGTCGCGGGCCGGAGGTCGCGGTGCGCAGGCGCTCAGCGAGCGCGGCGACGGTGGGGGCTTCGAAGAGGGAGCGCAGGGGCAGCTCCGCACCGAAGGCCGCGCGGATGCGGGAGACGAGCTGGGTGGCCAGCAGTGAGTGGCCACCGAGAGAGAAGAAGTCGTCGTGGATGCCCACGCGCTCCACGCGCAGGACGTGGGCGAAGACGTCCGCGAGCTTCTCCTCGGTGGGATTGCGCGGGCCGACGAAGTCCGCGAGCGGCGAGGCATCCGGGATGGGGAGGGCCTTGCGGTCGACCTTCCCGTTGGACGTCAGTGGCAGTGCCTCCATGGGGACGAAGGCGGCGGGCGCCATGTACTCGGGCAGGTGCTGCTTGAGGTGGGCACGGAGGACGGAGACGTCGAGGGCTTCGCCCACGACGTAGGCGACGAGGCGCTTGTCACCGGGAGCGTCCTCACGGGCGAGGACAACGGCTTCATGCACGGTGGCGTGAGCGAGGAGGGCGGCCTCGATTTCACCCAGCTCGATGCGGAAGCCACGCACCTTCACCTGGAAGTCGAGGCGCTGGAGGTAGTCCAGTTGCCCGTCGGCCCGCCAGCGCACGACGTCGCCGGTGCGGTAGAGGCGGGTGCCGGGGGTGGAGGAGAAGGGGT